>JBJFET010000145.1:0-26904 GCA_051891035.1 Succinivibrio sp.
AACGGGCAAGTGACACCCCGACCTTGCCAGCTCCAATAAATCCTATCACATTCCATCTCCCAAATACATTCTGGTTAAATTTACGGACTGAGCAGAAAAAAGTCAAATTATGCAGACAGAACTGTATATGTACGAGGATTATTTACGCAGTTTCACTAACCTGCGACGCATAACATTTACACACTCTGAATGAATAGTTAACTCATGTAAGTTATCCTCTTTTGTGAATAGTGGCTGAGATTTTTTTTTAGTAAAAAGTGAGGTTTCCATGAGAGAACATCAAGGAAGAGCTTTTTTGACAGCGCTTATTTTATTTTTTATCACAGCACCTGAAGCACACTGTGAAACAGCAGATGATACACCTGCAGCAGTACTGACAATCTGGGAAGATCAGCACAAGAGCGCTTCAATAATGCCATTTATCGAGAAGTTTGAAAAAGATAACAACTGTACAATACTAATCAGAGAAAAAAAGGCAGCACTTCAGTATGACAAGCTTGTAGCAGGAAAAGATGGTATTCCGGATGTTTTTATTCTGTTATCTGACAGGCTGATAGAAGCTGCAACTGGAGACAGGGTAGAGGCGCTTGACTTTATGAGAGATACTGCTCCTCTTTATGATGAAAAGGCTATAAGTGCACTTAGTTTTGCAGATAAGATTTATGCAAGTCCACGTTCAATTGAATCTCTGGTTGTCTACTATAATCTTGATCTGCTCAGCTATCCTTTTGAGACGCTAGAAGAGTACAAACAGTATGGAAAGATGATAAAGGATACTGGCCGGTATGGGCTAATTGGAGATTTTACCAAATTCTACTATTCTAACGGATTTATTCTGGGCAATGGCGGCTATGTGTTTGGTAAAAATCAAAACGGTGGCGACAACATATTTGATGTAGGCCTGAACAGCAGCAATGCTCTTAATGGTGTAAAGGAGCTTATTTCCTACGTGGATGAATGTGTACCAAAGGATGTCCTTGCCAAAAGAGCAGATGCGATTATTGATCTGATGTTTAAAAAAGGCTATGCCGCTGCGGTTATAAATGGTCCATGGGCAATGGAGAATTATGCAAAGGCTGGAGTCAACTTTGCGATAGCTCCTCTGCCAAAGCTTGCAAACGGAAATTCCATTTCACCTTTTTATGGAGTGAAAGGATATGCCATTCCAAAGCAGAGTAAAAACAAGGAGCTTGCAAAAAAGCTTATAAGATATTTGAACGAACCTCAGAACGCTCAGAGCAGATACTTTGCAAATGCAGAACTACCTCCTATCAATTCACTGTTAAACGACAGTTTTATAGCGCATGACGATCTGGCAAACTGTATTCTTGGTGAAATCAAAAATAGTTCTCCAATGCCATCTGTCGCAAAGATGAAACGCGTATGGGAGTATATGGATATTGCTCTTTATGATGTTTTAAATGACAGAGTGGATGAGAAGGTGGCTCTCAATAATGCGGTAAATGCTATTAAGTATGCAGACTGATTGATAGTACAAAGGCAGATAATTAAGATAAAAGTCACTTTCAGTAAAGCAGAAATTAGTGATTAAACAGAAAAAGACTGATAAATTTTGCTGTTGACTTCACGGTGGCTATGGTTTTAGAAGATATAATTCTCAAGGATCATCAAGTTTGAATTAAATCATTCTTTTGCAGCTTTTGGGCATACTTTGCCGATAGCATAGCAAGAGTCCTTTTGGATAATTATTTGAAACCTGGCTGGAAATTAAATGACAATAGCAACATTACAGAATTTTTCTCAATACCAGAGGGCATATTATGAAGCATTGCACAGAGTTCCTTCATTTGTGGAATATGCCTCTGTCATAGAGCCTTTTCTCAAAGAGATTGCCAAGAGCGGTGAGTTCTATATAAGAGTTCATTCAGAGGTTCTTTGCAGTATCCTTCATGATCGAAGAATCAAAAATGCGATAGAGTCATCTCACAGTGCCAGCTTTGGCGGAGCTTCAGCAAGAATAGACAGCACCAGATATCTTTTCTGCTGTAACCCCCAGAAATTAAAGGACAAGGACTATCCAAGATTTGGTTATCTGTCCTGTGCTGATCGCCTTACAAACTATTTTGCTACAGCGCAGATGGGATATCAGTATGGCATGTGCGTCATAAGGCTTAAAAAGAGCAATCTGATAAAACGAACCACTATGACTGTTGGAAGCTCAATGGATTTTGGCAGTTATAACTTTCTTGTTCCAACCATGCTTGATGAGCCAAAAGCTACATGCATAGTATCCTATCCTAATCATCCATTTACAGGCATAGTTACTCCTGTTAATGCAGGATCATTGAGAAATCTTGAGATTATCGCAAAGAGCATTGAGAACAAGGAACTTACAAAAGACAACTACTTCAGGATTGATGATCTGCTAGCAGACAGAGTCCCTTCGCTTAAGTACTTTGAGCTGCAGTTTCATGGAGAGATCACAACTGATGACATTGAATGCATCGATGTTGAGGAGCTTGATCCTGAAACAGAGAAAATCTGCCACCTGCTTGGCATCAGCATAGAAGAGCAGTCTCTGTAAGTCTGCTTTGAATTCTATGGCTCATATTACTCATGAGCAATGAGAACAGTACTCAAAAGAATCGAAATAGCAAAAAACTGAATTTTGGAAATTGCGATTTACTCCAAAGATATAGTTTTCAATAGCGAATATATTTCTACAAAATAAAAAAAATATATATTTTTTCACTTTTACAGACATGAGAGCTACCAATGTTATTTCGCAAAAAGCACTGCCCGAAAAGTAAGCTTGAATTACGAAAGCTGATCCTAAACGAAGAAATAGAACTGTCAGATATAGATACCTCAAGGATCACTGATATGAGTCACCTGTTCGAGCCGACACTAAGAGGCGGAGATCAGGCAAGATTTTTCTTTGACGGAATTGAGACATGGGATGTTTCACATGTGACTGATATGAGTTACATGTTCTGTTACGCCAAGAATTTCAATCAGGACATCAATTCATGGAATGTATCTTCTGTCAGAAATATGAGGGGGATGTTTCAGTTTGCCTCGTCATTTAATCAGCCTCTTGATAAATGGGATGTATCAGGTGTTGAGAATATGTCATCAATGTTCTACGATGCTGCAGCATTCAATCAGGATCTTGACAGATGGGATATCCACAATGTGAAAACCATGAGATTCATGTTCATGTATGCAAGATACTTCGATCACAAGCCTTCATGGGACATGAGCCGGGTTGAAGATGAGGTTGGCATGTACTACGGCACACCGCTAGTATATGTTGATCCTGATCTTGCGTGCAGTGTGGATGAGTCTATAGAAAAACTAGCCGCAAAGGAGAGCCTTGAGCATCAGTTTGAGTCTAATCTTAAGGATGATGCCATTGCGCAGTTTGTCAGAGATCTCAGGAAAGAGGACAAAGAGCAGAAATAGTTACTCTAGCTTTTTCTGAGCGTTATAACGCACAAGAGTCCCATCAGCAGCATTAAAAGGGCAGTAAGAGAGAAGATGCTTGCAAGACCGAAGTTCTGAGCAAAGATACCTAAAACTGCCGGTCCTAAGAGAACACCTGAATACCCTGTTGTTCCCACAACAGAGATTGCTCCGGCCTTGTTCTTCCCGCAGTGAGCCCCCACATTTGAAAAGATTACAGGCACCGTATTGCCAAGCGCTAGTCCTGTAACAGACAGAAGGGGGATCACAATGGTACTGTTGTCAGATATCGAGATGAGGATCAGAGCAATAAAGGCGATTATGCTTCCTGATGCCAGTAGCTTTACTGAGCCGGTTCTGCTGACGATTCTGTCTCCAAGGTAGCGCATCAAGGCAACTGATGTCTCAAATACGGCATACCCACAGGCAGCGAACTCAATTGGCATAGTGCAGATGCTGTTAAGATATACACCGCTCCAGTCATATACCATGCCTTCGCACAGATACATCAGCATACAGGCAATTCCCAAAAGCATGATCCTTGTTCTGCCAAACTGAACGCTGTTCTGACAGATCCCTTTATCACAGTCATTGTTTACATTATTATCAGGCAACTCTCCTCTCTGTCCGTGAGTATTTATCAGATTGCTTCTGCAGTAGAGAATTGCAGCAAGACCAGGCAGAGAAATGATAAGCGACACCATAAACGGAGTCAGTTTTAATGGCAGAAGACAGGGGTATACTACTGCCGAAAGAATGCATCCGATATTGGACCAGGCATGAAAGCCCGAGAGTTGAAGCTCATGTGAAAGTTCTTCAAAGTAGGTTCCGTGAATATTGTTTGCAACTTCCACAACTCCAAGAGAGAACCCCCAGACAATAACTGTAACAACGGCAAGAGCAGGAGTTACAAAGTTATGACTTACAGTGAGGACACTGAGAAAAAGAAAAGCCAGGGCGACAGTAATGACAGGTCTGATGCCGAATTTTTTGCATAGAATACCAGTGATTGGCATTCCGGTAACAGCGCCTATTCCAAAACACAGGATCACAAGAGCATAACTGAACTCATCAAGGCAGAGCCGGTCCTTTAAATAAGGCATAATCGCCGCCCATGGAGCCATGCCGACGCCTGAGAGGAAAAATGAGAGTTTACCTGCTCTCTTTGCATTTGTAAGATTCATCTGAATATCTTTGTGCTGGTAGTTTTTCTGTGTTTTTAGAGTAATAAATTATGCACCAGTCTAAAAGAATGCGCAAATCGCATATAATAGTCAAATACAAAGGAAGACATATGCGAATTACAAACACTCTGAATATCATATTTCTTATTGTCCTGGCAGCAGTATGCGGCTGCAGGAGGAATATTACCGAGGATAATTATTATAAATGCATGAAAGGAGATGATGCTGCCTGTCTGCTTGCAGCTGATGCATACCACCAAGGAAAAGATCATGAGGGAAATCCTGTTGAAAAAAATGCTGACAGATTAAAGAGCGTACTTATCAGATCATGCGCGCTTGGCAACGGTCAGACCTGTTCAAACATTGCCTCTGATTATGCATCTCAGTCAGCAGGTCTACCTGATTATGTTGCAGCTAGTGAGTATTTTGAAAAAGCCTGTGATGTTTCCTATTATTCAGCATGCGGTAATCTTGGGTATCTGTATCTTGATGGCAGGGAGATAAAGCATAATGTATCAAGAGCAAGACAGGCTTTGCTCAAGGGTTGCAATGGAAATGACGGTCAGTCATGTGCTCTTTTAGGCTCAGTGTATGAGATGGGGGATGAATCTGGCAGTGATCTTTCAATGGCAGCGAAAATGTACCTTAAAGGCTGTAGTCTTGGAAACGGAACAGGCTGTACAAATTCAGGAAATCTTGCATTAAAGGGGTATCCTGAAGCTTCATCTGTATCAGAAGCCACAGGGCTTTATAAACGGGGATGCCGACTTGGTAGCGGAGCTGGCTGCTTTGCCTTAGCCTCAATGTATTCATCTGGAAACAGGGTTTCTTTGGATCTGGATCTTGCTGCAGACTACTATGAAAAAGCCTGTTCCTTTAATGATATGAGAGGCTGTGCATATTATGGAATGATGCTGCAGAAAGGAATATCTGTAAAAAAAGATCTGAAAAAGTCCATTGACTATCTTCTGAAAAGTTCATCCGTAAATGATCCTGTTGGCTGTCTGTATCTTGGCTTTGCCTATGAAGATGGGCTTGGAGTTGATGCAGATCAGTACAAGGCTCATAAATACTATGGGATCTCATGCAGTAAGGGTAATGCCAAGGCCTGTTCAGCTCTTGGGGTCATGTACATGAACGGATCAGCGGCCATAAGTGCGAATTTAAGCAAAGGTGCGTCGTTATTTGAAAAAAGCTGTTCGCTCGGATCAGTTGAAGGATGCACGAATCTTGGGGCTGTATACCAGAACGGAGAGGGAGTGGCTAAGGATTATCAGAAGGCAAGAGAGCTTTATGAAAAGACCTGTCAGAAAGGAGACTCACTTGCCTGTGCAAATCTTGGTGTGATGTATATATTCGGTCAGGGAGTTAAAACTGATTATGTTAGGGCTCATGAACTTATTACCAGATCCTGTGAGGGAGAGAGTTCTCTTGGATGCAACCTGTCAGGCTATATCTATCGTGACGGCATGGGAGTAAAGGCTGATCTGAACAGAAGCCTTGTCTATTTTGAAAAATCATGCAGTCTTGGAAACAAGGATGGATGCAGCAGAGCCTCTGAGATAAAAAAAGTATTATCTCACTGATGAGAGTCATGTCAGACAGAAACATCTCAAGATTGAATAACAGCTAAAAACGCTCGTAAAATCTGATAAAAAAAAGATCTAATGATCTATTTGACAAGCTAATTGGCAACAGTTATCAGTTTCCTATTTTTAACGATATTTTTATAAAAAACTGTTTTATTTTCTTCTAAAAATTACACAATATTCGCCTAAAGATAAATGTGTCATCGCACAGTAAAACTCGAAAAATTAGCATATTGTGTGATCACTTCTGTATATAACAAATATATTTAAAATCATTAGGATAATATTTGATTTTTGTCACCTGTAACGATACGGAATGAGATTTTACTAAAGCGTTTGCGTTTATGCACGAGAAGCAAAATTTTTCATTATAAAAATACACCAACAGACAAAATTTAAAAATAAAAATCTTATAAAACAATAGCATAAATAAAAAATTTGACCTAATTCCCAAAACGAAATCATAAAAAAAATAATTTAATGCTTTTTAAAAAATTTAGTTTTACAGTAAAACTGTGCACGAGCACGAAAATAGATAATCAAACATGAGGTTTACTATGAAAATTCAGACAACTATGACAACTCTCTGCTGTGCAGTTTTAGCATGCACCGCTTTTGCTTCAACAGCCAACGCAGCTAAGATTGGCGTATCAATGCCAACTCAGTCTCTACAGCGCTGGAATCAGGACGGTCACAACCTTGAGGCACAGTTACAGGCAGCAGGTCATACAGTTGAACTTTTATATGCAGGTGATAACGATATTCCAACACAGGTAAGCCAGATCGAAAACATGATCGCAGGTGGCGTTGACGTTCTGGTTGTAGCCCCAATTGATGGTGGCTCACTGACAACCGCACTTCAGGGCGCAATTGACAAGAATATTCCTGTTGTTTCATATGACCGTCTCATCATGAACTCAAAGGCAATCAGCTACTATGCAACATTTGACAACTACAAGGTAGGTCAGATTCAGGGTAATTATCTTGTTGAGGCATTAAAGCTCAAAGATGATGCAACTCCAAAGAACATCGAGTTCTTCACAGGTTCTATTGATGACAACAACGTTAACTTCTTCTTTGGCGGCGCAATGGATATCCTTCAGCCATACCTTGACAGTGGCAAGCTTATCTGTAAGTCAGGCCAGACCAAGAAAGAGCAGGTTGCTACCCTGAACTGGTCAACAGAAGAAGCTCAAAAGCGTATGGAGAACCTGATCTCATCAGTAGGCTACGGCCCTGAGGATGTAAAGCTTGATGCTGTGCTCTCATCAAACGACTCTGTAGCAAACGGTATTACCAACGCACTGACAGCTGCAGGCTACAATGCTGAAAACTTCCCAATTCTAACCGGTCAGGACTGTGACAAGCCATCAGTAAAGAATATGAAACGCGGTTTACAGACCATGTCAGTATTCAAGGATACCCGTGTTCTTGCAGACCAGGTTGTAAAGATGGTTAATGCAATCGTAAACAAGGCTGAGGTTCCTGTTAACGATACCAAGACCTATGACAACGGTACTGGTGTAATTCCATCATATCTGTGCTCTCCAATCGTAGTAACCAAGGACAACCTGAAAGAAGTTTTAATTGACTCAGGCTACTATACCGAGAAAGAAGTTAAGTAATACACAAACTTAGCTTTTATCTAATACAGGCCGGTATATCCGGCCTGTTTGGGAGTTACAAATAGAAGAGAACAACTATGGCTGAGCAAAAAGTACTGCTTAAAATGAAGAATATCACCAAGCGATTTGGCAAGGTGACAGCCTTAAAAGATGTCAATCTTGAGGTGAAAGAGGCCGAGGTGCATGCACTTGTTGGTGAAAACGGTGCAGGCAAGTCAACTCTTATGAACGTTTTGAGCGGAATCTATCCTTACGGCACCTATGAAGGCGACATCATCTTTGATGATGAAACATGCAAATTTTCACAGATCCACGATTCTGAGGATAAGGGTATTGTAATTATCCATCAGGAGCTGGCACTGGTTCCATATCTTTCAATTGCAGAAAATATGTTTTTGGGCAATGAAAGAACAGAATCATATTCAAAGGGCGTAGTAGACTGGCCAAGAACCTATCAGCGCGCAAAGGAGCTGATGGAGCTTGTAGGTCTTGATGAAGATCCTCACACCCTAATCAAAGATATCGGTGTTGGAAAACAGCAGCTTGTTGAAATTGCAAAGGCAATTTCCAAAAACTGCCGTCTGCTCATTTTAGATGAGCCAACAGCATCACTTAATGAGTCAGATTCCCAGAAACTGCTTGAACTTATTGCCAGGTTCAGATCAGAGGGAATGACCTCAATTATCATTTCCCACAAGTTAAATGAAATCTCATATATTGCAGATTCAATTACAGTTGTCCGTGACGGTTCAACCATCGAAACACTGGACAACTCAAACAACGACGTATCAGAAGACAGAATCATTGCCGGAATGGTAGGTCGAGCTCTTACTGATCGCTTCCCTAAGAGATCAGCAGACCACAAGATTTCAGATGAGGTTATCCTTGAGGTTAACCACTGGAATGTTTCTCACCCTTTAAATCCGGAGCGTAAGGTAAACAATGATGTTTCCATCAAGATCCACAGAGGAGAGGTTGTAGGTTTTGCAGGTCTAATGGGTGCAGGACGCACAGAGTTTGCAAAGAGTTTGTTTGGCCGATCCTACGGCACTCACATCAATGGTGAGGTCAAGATCAACGGCAAGGTTGTACATCTTAACAATGTAAGTCAGGCAATTGAAGCTGGTCTTGCATATGTAACAGAAGATCGAAAGGGTGATGGACTAGTTCTTGAGAATCCTATCTCAACCAATATGACCCTGGCAAATCTTGAGGAGGTATCTTCAAAGCTTGTTATAGATAAGGATCTTGAGCTGAAGACAGCAAAGGAGCTTAAACAGGATCTAAACGTCAAGTGCGCATCAGTACTTCAGAACGTAGGAAATCTGTCAGGTGGAAATCAGCAGAAGGTACTGCTTGCAAAATGGATTTTTGCGCAGCCTGATGTGCTGATTCTTGACGAGCCAACTCGTGGTATCGACGTTGGTGCTAAGTACGAGATTTACTGCCTTATCAATAAACTTGTTGAGGCAGGAAAAGCTGTTCTTATGATTTCCTCTGAACTGCCGGAAGTTCTGGGTATGTCAGACAGAATCTATGTGATGAACGAAGGAAGAATCGTAGGCGAAATGCCACGTTCTGAGGCATCACAGGAGAGCATTATGTCTGCAATCCTGCGTACATCTGGAAAAAAACAAACTTTGGAGCAATAGGTTATGTATATTCTTAATATGTTCAAGCGCAACTCACTGCTTATTGCGCTGGTTTTAGTCATGATCATGTTTGAGGTGGCAATCAGATCCACAGGTCACGGATCACTGTTCTCACCATCAAACTTTACAAACATTATTTATCAGAACAGCTACGTTATCATTCTTGCAGTTGGTATGCTCTTCCTTATTATCGGCTGCGGAAACATTGATCTGTCTGTAGGTTCTGTTGTAGCCTTAATTGGTGCTGTAGCAGGCGTGCTGATGGTTAACAATGAGTACAACATCTATATGTCAATGGCAGTATGTCTGTTACTTGGTATTGTTATCGGTGCATGGCACGGCTTCTGGATTGCATATATCAGAATCCCTTCATTCATCGTAACTTTAGCCGGTATGCTTCTCTTTAGAGGTCTGGCTCTGATTGTGCTCGATGGTATCACCATCAACCCATTCCCAACAGAGTACCTAAAGCTGTTCACCTCCTTTATCCCTTCATCAAGAGCTGAAGCATACAGCACCACAGTTACTGTAACTGCAGTGATTGTGATTGTATACCTTGTTGGTATTATCTTCAGCCGCACAAGCAAGCTTCGCAAGGGATATGAGGTTGAGCCAATCAGCGCATTCCTGTTCAAGCACTGCATTATCCTTGCAGCAGTTATCGGTTCTAGCCTGCTTTTAGCTAACAACAAGGGTATTCCTGTAATCCTGATTCTGATTGCTGTTATTGTTCTGATGTACGCTTTTGTAGCAAATCAGACAGTGGTTGGTCGCAGAATTTATGCATTAGGCGGTAACGAGAAGGCTGCAAAGCTCTCTGGTGTTAATACCAGCCGTCTGTTATTCCTCTCATATGTAAACATGGGTCTTTTAGCAGCAGTTGCAGCTTTAGTCTGTGTGGCTCGTTTCAACTCAGCTTCTCCAATGGCCGGTACCGGCTATGAGCTTGATGCAATCGGCGCCTGCTTCATCGGTGGAGCTTCTGCATACGGCGGTGTAGGTACTGTAGGTGGAGCCGTAATCGGAGCTATCTTCATGGGTGTGCTCAACAATGGTATGTCAATTCTCGGAATTGATGCAAACTGGCAGAAAGCCGTAAAAGGTCTTGTTCTGTTGGCCGCTGTTGTAATTGACGTTATGTCAAAGAAGAGAGTAACCAACTAATAAATAATAATAAAAACACTAAGTCAGGGGCGAAAGCCCCTGTTAATTATCTTGAGAGTTTATTTTGGGGAATGATATGCGTTATCTATTAGGCGTTGATCTTGGAACATCTGGTACAAAGACAGTTTTATTTGAGCAGACAGGAAAGGCAGTAGCTTCAAAGACAGTAGAATATCCTCTTTTACAGCCAAAGAATGGATGGGCAGAGCAGAAACCATCATTCTGGTACGAGGCAACAATTGAGTCTATAAGGGATGTTATAAAGCAAAGTGGCATAAACAGTGAGGATATAGCAGGTTTATCCATTGCAGGACAGATGCACGGTCTTGTAATGCTTGACAAGGAAGGCACAGTCTTGCGTGATGCCATTTTATGGTGTGATGCAAGAACACAAAAACAGTGTGATGAAATCACTGCGTTAGTAGGAAAACAGCGTCTTATCGAAATCAATGCCAATCCTGCATTAACAGGTTTTACCGCACCAAAGATCCTCTGGGTTCGTGAAAATGAGCCACAAATCTATGAAAAGTGTGCAACAGTTCTTTTACCAAAAGATTATGTAAGATACATGCTAACAGGCAGACTTGCCATGGAAATATCTGATGCCTCTGGAACAAATCTTCTGGATATCACAAAGCGCCAGTGGTCTGATGAGATCCTTGAAAAGCTGTCTATTGATAAATCACTTCTTCCTCCAATTATCGAATCATCTGATGTTGCAGGACATATAACAGCTAAAGTTGCAGAACTTACAGGTCTCAAGGAAGGAACAATTGTAGCAGGCGGTGCCGGCGACAATGCTGCAGCTGCACTTGGAACTGGAGTATGCAGGGAAGGCGATGCCTTTGTGACTTTAGGTACATCAGGCGTTATTTTTGCTCATACAAGCAAACCTTCAATCGATCCGTTAGGTCGTGTTCACACCTTCTGTTCGGCTGTCAAGGATTCATGGACCGCCATGTCATGTACACTTGCAGCAGGACTGTCACTGCGCTGGCTTCGTGACGAGATGTTTGCTGCCGAGAAAAAGGAAGAGGAGGCAAAGGGCTCAGATGTATACAATCTGATGACAGACAATGCCTCAAAGATTCCGGTTGGATCAGATGGTCTTTTATATCTTCCATATCTGATGGGCGAGAGATCACCTGTTCTTGATCCAAATGCCAGAGGTGTATTTTTCGGACTGACTGCAAGACATACCAGAGCACATATGACAAGGGCTGTACTTGAAGGTATTACCCTGTCTCAAAGACACAATCTTGAAGTTCTCCATGAGATGGACATTGTTCCTAAAACTCTGACTGCCTGCGGAGGTGGCGCTCAGTCACCATTCTGGAGACAGCTTTTAAGTGATGCCTTGAAGTGTACCATTGTTACTACCAACTCAAAGGAAGGGCCTGCATTGGGAGCTGCAATTTTAGCCGGTGTTGCAGCAGGAATATTCAGGAGTGTAGAGGAGGGCTGCAGCGCTCTTGTATCACGTTCTGATAAAAAATCAGAACCTAATGATATAGAGTGCGCCAGATATGATGACATCTACAAGATGTACTCATTCTTGTATCCATGTCTAAGACCGGCCTTTGCAAAGCTTGCCACATTGCGAGACAGACTCGATGGTGCTGATCTTCCTGACTATAAAGAGGTAACAGATATTGAATTTGAGCGTTATGGCAAGGTTGTGGAGGATATTCCAACTGACAGTATCATAGAGCTTCTAGAGCAGACTCCAATGACTGAGGGAACTGACTACAAGCCATCTGTAGAGCTTCTCGAGCGACCTGATCTCAAGAAAATTCTCGAAGAGCAGGTTTTCGGCGGGCTTAAGATTCAGGTAGGATACTGCAATGGACATAACAGGGATCTGAATGCTCTTGAGTATCACAGAAACTCTGAACTGAACATTGCCGCAAATGATGCTCTTTTAATGGTAGCACCAATGACAGCTGTTCATGACGGCATTATAGATACAAATGATGTCGAGATTTTCAGAGTAAGAAGAGGTCAGGCTGTACTCTTCTATGAAACAACTCTGCACTATGCGCCATGCGTGGCAGATAATGAGGAGCATTTCAGAATGGCTGTGGTACTGCCAAAAGACACCAATACAGACAGACCAGAAGATGTATACAGACTCAATGAGTCAGGATATCTTACCCACAACAACAAGTGGCTGTTTGCTCATAAGGACTCACCAGAGGGCAGAGCAAAGGTAAGTACCGGTCGCCTTATTGGTACAAATCTTTCTTTAAGGTAAGCAAAGGAGCACCTGGCCAGGTCCAGGTGCCATAAACAAAAGGAACATCAATGACAGTAACAGTTAAAACCCTGGCAAAAGCAGCTGGTGTGTCACGCGGAACAGTAGACAGAGTTTTACATAACCGTGGCTCAGTAAAAAAAGAGCTGGTGTTAAAGATTAAGACCCTTGCAAAGGAATTAGGTTATGTTCCAAACAGAGCAGGAAGAGCTCTGTCAGGGATCAAGGAAAGATATAAAATCGGTGTAATGATGCCCAGCATCGGAAATGCCTTTTTTGACGGAGTCATAGACGGCATTGAAAAGGCCTGTCTTGAGTATGAGGAACTGGGCGTTGACGTCATTATGCATAAAATTCAGGGCTATGATGAGGCAACGCATCTGAAGGCAATTGATGAATTAAGAAACAAGGGCTGTTCTGCCATGTGTCTTGCCACTGTCGATACCGAGGCGGTAGCAAAAAAGATTAAGGAATGTCAGGCTCTTGGTATAAAGATTATTCTGCTAAATTCTGATGTAACAGGTTCAGACAGAATCTGTTATGTGGGGTCTGACTATATCAAGGCTGGCAAAACCTGTGCAGGTCTTCTGTCTCTGATTTCAAAAGAGGACAGGCTCAATATTCTGGTGGTCACAGGATCACATCTGATGCAGGGTCACAGAAAGAGAATTGAAGGCTTTGAGACAGAGCTCAAGGCACTTAATGTCAACTATACCATTCAGGCACAGATTGAATCGAATGACTCAGATATCAAGGCGCAGATTGAGACTTCAAAATATTTGAATGATCACAAGGAGATAAACTGTGTTTATGTTACAGGCGCCGGTGTTCAGGGGGTTGGAGCTGCCATTATTGCAACGGGCAGAAAAGACATAATCGGAATCGCCTTTGATGACATTTATACCAATATCGAGATGGTAAGAGCCGGTATTTTCAAGTTTGTAATCTGCCAGCAGCCAGACAGGCAGGGATATCATTCAGTAAAAAGGGCCTATCAGCTTCTCTCAGGAACTGTAAATGAGCAGGCGATGGACGATTTTTATACAGATACCATTATCAAAATTGCCTCCAATATTGGTAAGTGAAAACCGTAAAAACATGAATTTTGTGCAGTTTTTATTACATAAAAACTGCCTTAATTCTCAATTCTTAACAAAACCTTCGCTTTTTTTCATATCAGCTCATAAAGCTACAAAAATTATGGTAAAATTAGCACGCTTTCAACTGAGTTTGTGATCGGTCTGGAAGCTGTTAATGTTTATCACAAAGGAGCATTTATATGTTAACAGTAGCTGATAAGGCAAAAATCGTAGCAGAGTTTGGTCGTAACCCACAGGACACAGGTTATCCAGAGGTTCAGATTGCATTATTAACCGCAAGAATCACTGACCTCCAGCCACATTTTGAGGCTCACAAGAAGGATCACCACAGCCGTCGTGGTTTACTGCGTTTAGTTGCTCAGCGTCGTAAGTTGCTCGACTACTTAAAGTCTTCAGACGTTAGCCGTTACAGCGCTATCGTTGAGAAGTTAAAGCTCCGTCGCTAATTTGTAGCGTCTGGCTCGGGCGGCTTGATTGGCCGCCCAAATTTTATGAATCCCACGAAAAGAGGCAAATATAGTGGGATGTATCGGAGAAATACTAATGAATTTAAAACCAATAGTTCGCACCTTTAAATATGGTCGTCACACAGTAACATTAGAAACAGGTGCAATTGGTCGTCAGGCAGATTCTGCCGTAATGGCATCTATGGACGATACAACAGTTTTTGCTACTGTTGTATGCAATCGCAAAGAAGAAGTTGCAGGTCGTGATTTCTTCCCTCTTACCGTAAATTATCAGGAGCGTTCATACGCTGCAGGTAAGATCCCAGTAAGTTTTTTCCGTCGTGAAGGCAGAGCAACAGAAGGTGAGACTTTAATTTCACGTCTTATTGACCGTCCGTTACGTCCTTTATTTCCGGATGGTTTCGTAAATGAGGTTCAGGTTGTAGTAACAGTAATGTCTGCAAATCCTGAAATTCCAACAGATATTATTTCTATTATTGCTGCATCAGCAGCACTGGCATCATCAGGTCTTCCATGGAACGGTCCTCTTGGTGCTGCAAGAGTTGGCTTTATTGATGGTCAGTATGTGCTCAATCCTCTCACTTCAGAGCTTAAAGTATCTGATCTTGACCTTGTAGTAGCAGGTTCTCAGAAAGCTGTTGTAATGGTTGAGTCAGAGGCAAACTGCCTGCCTGAGGCTACTATGCTTGGTGCAGTGATGTTTGGTCACGAGCAGCAGCAGACTGTAATCAGAGAGATTGAGGAGTTTGCAAAGCAGGTTAACCGTCCTGTCTGGGATTGGGTAAAGCCAGAAGATGATACAGCCTTAATTGATGCAATCAAGGCAGATGCAGCAGAGGCTGTAGGTGATGCTTTCAGAATTGTTGACAAGCTTGAGCGTCAGAACAGATTAGAAGAGATCCAGAAGAACACTGCTGAAAAGATTAAGGCAGAAAAAGAAGAGTGGGCTGACAAGGATAATGATATTGCCAAGATCTTCTTTGAGCTTGAGCGCAACATTGTAAGAGAGCGTATTCTGTCAGGTGAAAAGAGAATTGATGGCCGTACACTGCGCATGATCCGCCCTATCACCATCGGAACAGGCATTCTTCCAAGAGTTCATGGTTCAGCTCTGTTCACCCGTGGTGAGACCCAGTCTATCGGTACATGTACTCTAGGTTCAGAGCGTGATGCACAGACTTTTGAAGATATGTCAGGTGTTCGTTCAGACAGATTTATTCTTCACTACAATTTCCCTCCATACTGCGTAGGTGAGATTGGCCTCATCGGTTCACCAAAGCGCCGTGAGATCGGTCACGGACGTCTTGCAAAGAGAGCATTAAAGGCTGTTCTCCCTTCAATGGAAGAGTTTCCATATACAATTCGCGTTGTATCAGAGATCACCGAGTCAAATGGCTCTTCATCAATGGCATCAGTATGCTCAGGCTGTCTGTCTCTCCTTGATGCAGGTGTTCCTGTAAAGGCTCCTGTTGCCGGTATTGCTATGGGTCTTGTAAAGGAAGATGACAGAGTAGCTATTCTGACTGACATCATGGGTGATGAGGATCACTTAGGCGATATGGACTTTAAGGTAGCAGGAACCCGTGATGGTGTAACTGCACTGCAGATGGATATCAAGACTGACGGTATCACAAGAGAAATCATGCAGAATGCCTTAACTGATGCACATGCTGCCAGAATTCATCTTTTGAATGTAATGGAGAAGGCAATTCCAGAGCCTCGCAAGACCTTATCTCCATACGCTCCAAGAGCAGTAACCATCAAGGTTCCTGCCAACAAGGTAAAAGAGATCATCGGTAAGGGCGGATTCAACGTTCGCTCAATCCAGGCAGATACCAATTCTCAGATCGACATCGAAGATGATGGTACCGTAAAGATTTCAGCATCTTCACAGTTATCTGCTGAGATGGCAATCAAGCGTATCAATGATCTGCTAGTTGAGGTTGAGGTTGGCCATGACTATGACGGAAAGGTTGTAAGAATCACTGATTTTGGTGCATTTGTAAACATTCTTCCTGGTCGTGACGGTCTGGTTCACATCTCTCAGATCACAGAAGAGAGAGTTGAGAACGTAAACGACTACCTGAGAGTTGGTGACGATGTTCGTGTAAGAGTTCTTGATATTGACAATACAGGTCGTATCCGTCTGTCAATCAAGGCTCTGGCAGAAGAGCAGGCAGCAGCAGAGCAAACTGAAAAGGCTCCAGAGGAACAGCCTCAGGAGCAGGAAGTTCAGGTGGCAATGCAGGAGCCTCAGGCAATGCCTGATCCATATGAGCACAGCGCCCGCATGGATCAGTAAAATCTGAATTAGTTTAGCAAAGGCCCAAAGAAAGTCTTTTTCCGCGGGCCTTTTTGATGTATATCTCATGAATATTTCAAAACAGAACCCAAGAGAACTTTTCTCATCTCGTTTAGGCTTTCTTTTAATTGCGGCAGGATGCTCAATCGGTCTTGGCAATGTATGGAGATTTCCATATATGGCAGGTCAGTATGGAGGATCACTGTTTGTAATTATCTACCTTGTTTTTCTGCTGGCACTGGGTGTACCTCTTGTCACAATTGAGCTTGCAATAGGCCGCTCATCAAGACGAAGCATTGGTATGAGTTTTGAAACTCTTACACCAGGCTCTAAATGGAAATACTGTAAATACTTCATGATCATGGGTAATTATGTCCTTATGGGATTTTATACCATGGTTACAGGCTGGATGCTTTATTACACGGTAAAGATGGTCAGTGGCGACTTTACCGGCAGTGTACTCTCTCAGGCTCAGTCTGGTCAGTCATTCAACCTGATGCTGTCTGATGCATCATCACAGATCCTGTTTACCCTTATAGTTACAGTAATTGCATTTAGTGTCTGCGCACTTGGCCTTAGAAAAGGCGTTGAGAGAATAACCAAGCCTATGATGGTTCTTCTTTTTCTGTTGCTGATATTTTTATCTGCAAGATCATTCTTTCTTTCAGGTTTTGCCGATGGCATCAGGTATTATCTTTATCCTGATTTTTCAAAGTTCAAGATAGAGAACCTGTATGAGATTGCCTCTGCTGCACTGGGACAGGCATTCTTTACTCTTGGTCTTGGTGTCGGTTCACTGCAGATTTTCGGCTCATATATGTCAAGTGGCCGTTCAATTACCAATGAGGCCTGTGTGATTGCAGCCCTTGATACTCTGGTAGCTGTTCTCTCAGGATTTATCATTTTTCCAGCCTGCTTTAGCTATGAGGTCTCACCTGGACAGGGACCGGGGCTTATCTTTGTGACACTGGTATCTGTTTTTTCAAACATGCACTATGGTCAGATCTGGGGATCAGTATTCTTCCTGTTCATGTTCTTTGCAGCAATTTCCACTCTGATTGCTGTGTTTGAGAATATCATCGGAATCACACTTGATATGTTCAGAGTAAAGAGAGTTACAGCAGTACTTATCAACTTTGTGATAATCATGATCCTTGCTCTGCCTGTAATCCTAGGCTTTAACAGACTCTCATTCATACAGCCAATGGGCGAGGGCAGTGTAATTCTTGATCTGTACGACTTTATCCTGTCACAGAACATTATAGTATTGGGATCGGTAATTTATGTTCTGTACGCATCATGGAACTTTGGCTGGGGATTTGAGAAATACTCTCAGGAAGCAGGTCAGGGAGCAGGTTTTAGAATCAGTTCTAAATTCAAGTCTTATTTCAGATATGTATTACCAGTGGTTGTAATGATCCTGTTTGTGAACGGATATATTTCAGTATTCAAATAAGACTGTTTAAAGAGCATCACCTTTATGGAAAGAAAAGCAAGAGAAGTTTTTAAAACAAGGCTGGGCTTTCTGCTTATTGCAGCAGGATGTGCTGTTGGAATTGGAAATGTCTGGCGATTTCCGTTTATAGTAGGACAGTATGGAGGAGCATATTTTGTGCTCCTGTATCTGTTCTTTCTACTGGCTTTGGGAATACCGCTGCTAACTGTAGAGCTTGCAGTTGGAAGAGCATCAAGAAGCTCCATGGCATACTGCTATGAGGAGCTTGAGAGCAAAGGCTCTTTATGGCACCTAAACAAATGGTGGCAATTTTCAGGAAACTATTTCCTGATGGCCTTTTATGTAGTAGTGGCAGGATGGATGCTTTATTACTTTGTTTCATTTGCATCCAGTGCTATTCCTGAGAATATTTCAAGAGATGATGCTACAGCTAAGTTTGTCTCCTTGCTTGATTCTCCTGTAATAATGTTTTCATGTGTTCTTGGCACAGTGATTTTTTCCTTTGTGGTTGTGGCATTAGGCGTAGTAAAGGGGGTTGAACGCTATACCAAGCCTCTGATGGTGGTCTTGATTTTACTTCTGACTTTTATGGCCTGCCGCTCAGTGACTCTTGATGGCTTCCTTAAGGGCATGGAGTTTTATTTAAAGCCTGATATTTCAAAGCTTGAGCATAATCTTGGGGAGGCTATCTGGGCTGCCATGGGGCAGGCATTCTTTACTCTGTCTGTTGGTTTTGGAGCAATTGCTATTTTTGGCAGCTATATGTCCGAGAGACATAAAATCCTCAATGAGGCAATTTTTATAGCAGGATTTGATACTGCCATAGCACTGCTGTCAGGTGTGGTGATTTTTCCGGCCTGCTTTACCTATGGAATAAATCCTGATGCAGGACCTAATCTTCTGTTTCTGACCATGACAGTGGTATTTTCCAATATGTCATTAGGAACACTCTGGGGGGCACTCTTCTTCCTGTTCATGCTGATTGCAGCTGTATCAACCATGATTGCTGTATTTGAGAGTAGCATTGCAGGAACCATGGAGCTGTTTTCCCTTAGCAGACTAAAGGCAGTTGTGATTAACTTTGCTGTTATAATTACAATGTGTCTGCTGCCAATGCTTGGCTTTAACGTTCTTTCAGACATTCATATTCTCAATGACAACTCAGGAATTCTCGAGTTTTTCGACTTTCTGGTATCAAACAACATCATGCCTATCGGATCACTTGTCTTTGTGCTGTTTGTAACCTCAAAGAGTGGCATGACCTGGAATCGCTATATTCAGGAGTGTAATATCGGAAAAGGCTTTAATATGTCTGAAAAGCTTTTCTTCTACTACCGTTGCATACTCACATCCATCATTGTGATTGTGCTTGCAATCGGGTACCTAAGAATTTTTAACATATAAGGATTTACAATGAGTTCTCAAAGAGAGCAGTTTAGAACAAGGTTAGGCTTTATTCTTATTGCAGCAGGATGTGCTGTAGGAATTGGCAACGTATGGAGATTTCCTTACGTGGTAGGTCAGTACGGCGGTGCGCTTTTTGTGCTTATTTACCTTTTCTTTCTAATAGCAATGGGAATTCCACTGTTAACGGTTGAACTTGCAGTAGGAAGAGCATCACGTCGTTCTGTTGCACGATGCTATGAAACTCTTGAGGCAAAGGGGGCCTTGTGGCATCACAACAAATGGTGGCAGCTTGCCGGAAATTACATCTTGATGTCATTTTATGGTGTGATCACAGGCTGGATGCTCTACTATTTCATCAGTTTTGCATCAGGCAGTATAGCTCCACATCTTGAAAAGAGCGTTGCAGAAGCAAACTTCGGTGCGATTCTGGAAAATCCTGCAACTTTATTCTCCTGCATGGTAGCAGTGGTAGCAACAGCCTTTATGATTGTGGCCTTGGGTGTTGTAAAGGGCATTGAGCGCTTTACAAAGCCTCTAATGCTGCTTCTTCTGGCACTGCTTGTATTCATGGCATTGCGTTCAGCTACACTAAGCGGATTTACTCAGGGAGTTTCCTTCTATTTAAAGCCAGATTTTTCAAAGCTTGAGAATAATCTTGGAGAGGCGGTCTGGGCCGCTATGGGACAGGCATTTTTCACCCTTTCAACCGGTATGGGCGGTATTGCAATCTTTGGCAGCTATATGTCAGACAGACATAGACTATTAAATGAGGCTGTCTTTATTGCATCTTTAGATACAATAGTGGCCCTTTTATCAGGATTTGTAATTTTTCCAGCCTGCTTTACCTACGGCATAAGTCCTGATGCAGGACCAAATCTGCTGTTTGTAACCATGACCATGGTGTTTTCTAATATGGGATTTGGCTCTTTCTGGGGAGGATTGTTCTTCCTGTTCATGCTCATCGCCGCAGTATCAACCCTGATTGCTGTTTTTGAAAATATTATTGCCGCAAATCTTGAGCTGTTCAACATCACAAGAAAAAAGGCCGTGCTTGTGAACTTTCTTGTGATCCTCTGTATGTCAGTGTTCCCTGTTCTTGGATTTAATGTGCTCTCTGATGTGCATATTATCGGACAGAATACAGGTATTACAGATTTCTGCGATTTTCTGATTTCAAACAATGTACTGCCATTAGGATCACTGGTTTTTGTACTGTTTGTAACCTCAAAGAGTGGAATGACATGGTCTGCATACGTAGCTGAGGCAAACAGGGGAAAGGGATTTTTACTACCATCAGGTCTGTTTGTCTATTATCGCTATGTGCTGACAAGTGTGATAGCAGTCTTATTAGTAATAGGTTACATCACTGTTTTTGCCCGAGACTAGACAACATCTTTGTGCCGATGTCGTATAATGAACAATAGGAAAAGGTTATGTGTACACGTCGGCATCAATCATGAAATTTACAATAATAAAAAAATTTATACATTCATTAGTTCTGATCTCATTTCTTTGTGTAGCTCATTTTGGAGTTTACGGTCAGGCTTGTGCTTCTGAATCCTCATCAGGAAACAGCACTAAAACAGTAAAAAGTCAGAAAACCTCCAGCAGCAAAAGCACAAAAAACGCACAGAAGACAAAAAAATCAAATAATAAGGCAAGCTCAAAGAAGAACAATAAGAGCAAGCCTAGTGCAAAGAAAAATAACAGCAGGGTAAATGCTACCGATAAACTAAAGGCCCGCTCTATTCCTTCAGAATATGTTCCTAATATCAATTATTCTGAGGAAAATCCTCTGCTACCTACAAGCAGCAAGCTGGTTCAGCAGAGAAAATACTTTGCAGATGCAAAACTTGCTGTAAAAAAGGGGGATTCTGCCCGAGCCTTTGAAATCAAAAAGAAATTTCTCAAAGACTATCCTTTAGCCCTGTGGATTGACTACTGGTATCTTGTAAATGATATGGAAGTTGGCAAATTCAAAGAGGTTAAAAAATTTATCAAAAGTGGCAGTCATCAGGAACTGTCAAGGATCCTGAAGGACAAGTATATCGATTTTCTGTCTGAGAAGGGAGAGTACCGGAAGGCTCTTGAGATAATAGGGGACAAGCCTTTTGATGACAATGAGGTCTTATCTAAAGTTCAGCAGTCAAAGCAGTGCCGCTACTATGAGGCAAGATGGAAGTTAGGTCAGGCAGATGTGACTGCAGCTGCTTTTGCTTCAAAGATGTATCTGCAGCTAAGTTCATATCCATCAGCATGCTCAGGGCTTGTTCGATTGTGGGCTGGTCATGGCTATCTGAATGACAAGACCATACTGGACAAGTTTGAAAGAGCCTATATCACCAGATATAACAAGGGTACAACAGATGAGCTTGCAAAATCGCTTGAATCCTCCGTATTTGCAAAGCGAGTGGCCCTTGAGATGTCCTTATATCAGGAACCGGCAGATGTAATGAAGCTTGAGTATTCATCTGACAATGAAGAGGTGAACAGAGCCGCTGTTTTGGCCTTCAAGCGTTATGCCAATATTGATCCTAAGAATGCAACTCCAGCATTTAACGACTTTGCATCCCGTTTTAGAATTTCAGAGCCTGAAAAATTTGAAATCTTCCAAATCATAGCAAAGGGCTTCTTATCAAGACAGGGAACTTTAGAGGAGGTCACTTGGGTTGACAGGCATCTGCCTGCAGTGCTCTGGTCTGAAGAGATCAAACTGATGCGTATGAGAAAGGCTATCTGGTTTGCACAGTGGAACATTGTTTATGATCTGTATGATCATCTAAGTTCGAGTGATCGTGCTCAGATAAACTGGCGCTACTGGAAGGCCCGTTCAGCTCGTGAGCTTGGCTATAAGGAAGAGTCTAAAAAACTGATGAACGAAGTGGCTCAGGACAGAAGCTTCTTTGGATTCCTGGCTGCGCAGGAGCTTGGTGTAAAGATGCCGTTTAATCATGAGCATCTGTCAGAAAGCGCCAAATGGCCTGATACAGTGATAGGCAACAGTGCGGCGGTAAGATTCTTTGAATTTAGGATCTTAAAGGATGGCAATGAATCTGTAGAGTGGAATGAGATCGCCAAAAATGGTACTAAGGATGAGGCTATGATGATGGCAGAGTGGGCACTGTCATCTGGGAACATCAGTTATGCAATTTCAAGTGTAATTGCAGGTAAGAGATGGGATGCGCTTGATTACAGATTCCCAAAGCCATTTTTATCTCTGTACCGCAAGTACTCAAAGAATACCAGCGTGCCTCTATCATTCCTTTATGGAATCTCAAGACAGGAGAGTATGTTAAATCCTGAGATTAAATCTCCTGTAGGTGCAGTAGGTCTTATGCAGCTTATGCCTGCAACAGCAAAGATGGTATCAAAGCAGAATCGCTGGCCCTATAGGGGCGAAGGTGATCTGGTGGTACCTGAAAATAACATCAGACTTGGCTCAGCCTATTTAAGAGCAATGCTTGATCGTTTTGACAACAACAGAGTGCTGGCAGCGGCTGCCTATAATGCAGGACCAAACCGCATCAAGGTCTGGAAGTCAAATGATGGTCTGAAACGAGACACAGCAATGTATGTAGAGAATATTCCGTTTAAGGAGACACGACTTTATGTACAGAATGTACTGCTGTACGACACAATCTATAAAAAGCTACTGACAGGCGTCGAGGATAAGCTTCTGACCAAAAATGAAAGAACCTACCAGTACTAGTTACAGGTAAAGCGCAGAGGTGAAGGCTTTGGCGTCCGGATGGAATGAAAATCATGGTGAGTGCATATCAGGCTCTCTTTCTGATCTTGAGTTGTCTACGATGTTTTCAAAGTTCTATTCCTCACAGAGCAGGAAGACCAACTCATATAAATATGGTCTGATAAAATCTCTGCTGGATAACCTGTATAACGTAGATCAGAATCTGAAGCTGTCCTTTGAGGCTGTTTTTACTTCCTTTGCCGAGGTCTACTGGAATCTTGTATTAAAGTTCAGTCTTAGACAGAATAGCGGAGAAAAAAACGCAAAAATCAGTCAGATTCTGCCAAAGCTCTATTCTTCATTTGGCTACAGCGATGAGGTTGTGCCATTTGAAAGCCTAAAATCTGAATATCAGCTTGAGGTCGCCTCAGAAGTTCTCAAAGAGTGCTCAAAATATGTGGTAGGAGCGCTCTTTGGTGATTTTTCAAAAGATGGACTTGGCTGTCTCTATGCTTTTTCAAAGGAAGATAAAACCATACAGTTTCATAAGGATGCCTATCGTTATTTATGCCAGAAAAAGACCATCATTGAAAAGGTAAACTTCTTTGAGTGGGCCAGATTTATTGAAAAGGTAAACAATAACGGCGACAACTGCAACGCATTGCTAAATAAGCTTGATGAAAGCAACAAAAGAACAAATCTTGAAGCCTATTGGGAAATCCTTTATGACCAATTCGGTTATGACCGTTGTTTTTACTGTGGCTGCAGGTTAGTAAGAAGAGGTCAGGTAGATCACCTTATTCCATGGTCTTTTGTCAGAGATGACAAGCTGTACAACTTCGTGCTTGCCTGCAAAAAATGCAACATTGCCAAGAAAAATTCCCTGCCTGAGTACAAACGACTAAGTGAGGTGATTTCCAGAAACAGACACCTCATCAGCAATGGGGATCATATTGAACAAAGGTACAGGATAAATACCTCTGTGTATACTGATAAAACGCTTTGCGTTCTATATGAGGCAGCCATATACAATGGCTATGACAGGGTATTTTCTTCCCCTCACTCAATTGAAGTTCCTGCGTAGTTTTTATCTTTACTGCAGTTGGTAGCTATCTGACATCATGAAAGATTATATGCAGCTCCAGACTAAGCTGAAAGACTGTTATAAAGGAATATAGACACACTCATATGAAAGATGATTTATTTGATTTGGCTATCAGTGATGATAAGCGCATTCTTTGTTCTGAAAATTTCAGACTGAGGCTTACAGTTTTTGACGATGCAGAAGAACTTTTGAAAGTATATTCAGATCAGAAAGCTCAGCCTCTGTTCAATGCAGATAACTGTCATGGAGACGATTTCTGTTATCAGTCTCTAGATAGAATGAGAAGTGCAATTGAATTTTGGATCAGATCATTTGAAAACAGACAGTTTGTAAGATTCTCCATTGTTGCTCTTAAGTCAGATGAGCTTATTGGTACAGTAGAGCTTTTTGTAAGATCGTCAGAGGATTACTTTAATGATTGTGCCATCCTCCGTCTTGACCTGAGATCTGACTATGAGCAAAAGTGCTACATTCTGGAAATTCTGTCGGTCATCAGAAAAATTCTAGGCTCCCTGCATATCTGCTTTGTTGCAACCAAGTCAAGAGACAGTGCAGAACAAAGATGTTCAGCTCTTGAATCTTCTGGATATATAAAAAGCTGTCATAAGCTTATAGGCTTTGATGGAACCAAATATGACTCATACTATGAGTTAAGGTTATCAGAAGTATAATATGAGTGGTAAAATTCTGCTGTGTAGCCCTTCTTTTATCTGCAGTGGCTGCAATAAGGATAAAAATGATTTCTATTGATGAATTGTCAGTTTTGTTTGACAGACTGTTTCCTCTGAGCCGAAGCATACTCGGAGAGGGATACAGAAAATCTCTTAAGATCCTAGAAGAATATATTCCTTTTAATGAAATTGAATACAGATCAGGACAGAAAGTTCTTAACTGGGAAGTTCCTAAGGAATGGATAATAAGAGAAGGATGGATTAAAGATCTTTGTGACGGCAGAAAAATCATCAACTATAAGGATAACAATCTGCACATAGTTAATTACAGTATTCCTGTAAATCAGATCCTTTCATTGGATGAATTAAAAAAGCACACTTTCGTATCTGAGTCAGATCACTCGGCTATTCCGTATGTTATCTCATATTACAAGGAACGCTGGGGATTTTCCATGAGCAAGGATATGCTGAATAATCTTCAGGAAGGCTCATATCAGGCATATATAGATTCGGATTTTGTTGATGGAAAACTTGTTGTAGGTGAAACTGTTTTGCCTGGAAAAAGCAAAAAGGAAATACTTATAACATCCTATCTCTGCCACCCCTCAATGGCGAATAATGAACTGAGTGGTCCTCTGACTATGGTTCTTTTATATGACAGAATCAAAGCCTGGAAGGACAGGAAGTATACGTACAGATTTGTCATAAATCCAGAGACAATAGGAAGTATTTCCTATCTTAGCGATCATGGAGACTATTTAAGGAAAAATGTCTTTGCTGGCATTGTTCTGACCTGTCTTGGGGGCACACAAACTCTCAGATGGAAAAAATCCAAAAGAGGAACTTCTCCGTTAGATATATTCATTGA
Source organism: Succinivibrio sp. (assembly GCA_051891035.1). GTDB lineage: Bacteria > Pseudomonadota > Gammaproteobacteria > Enterobacterales > Succinivibrionaceae > Succinivibrio. The sequence goes on from JBJFET010000145.1 coordinate 25,959, forward strand.
CTCTCTTAACGCTGAATCAGAAAGTGAAGTGTATAGGATCAGAGATTTTGATCCAAGTGAAGGATCAGATGAGAGACAGTACTGTTCAGCCGGCTTTGATCTTCCTGTAGGGCAGATGGCAAGACTCGTTTACGGTTCTTACAAGGAATACCATACCTCAAATGACAGTAAGGATCTGATGGGGGTGGACAACCTGATAGACTCGTGTGATCTGATTGAAGAATTATTAAAGAAATTCGAGAAGGAAAAGTTTTATCTCAACAAGCATCCTTATGGTGAAATAAAACTTAGCAATTATGATTTGTATCCTTCAGTAAACAGCGATGGAAACAGATTTGTTGAAAAAAGCCACGATCCTGATCTGGTACGCATTGTAATGACAATACTGTCATATTCTGATGGCAGTCATTCTCTGTCATACATTGCAAAAAAGCTGAACATTTCCATCGAAAGAATAACAGTAGCTGCCACTTTATTAGAACAGCTAGAATTAGTAGAGGAATATTTGTAATGCCAAGCAAGATAGTCCTTATGTGTGGTTCACATAGCCGTCATTTGTATGTTGCCAATAAGCTTTTTGCTGCAAACCGTCTTGAGGCGTTAGTGATTGAAGAACGAGAAGACTTTGTTCCAATGCCAAATCCAGAGTGGAATAAGCATTATCAGGAATTGTTCATACATCATTTCAAGGAACGAGCAACTGCAGAAAAAAACTTTTTTGGTGACAGCGACAAATTGATACCAGATGTTCCTGTATTAAGAGTGTCAAGAGCTAATCTCAATTCAGCTCAAACCGTCAGTTTTTTAAAGAACTACACCGGCAATTTTCTGATTTCATATGGTGTTCATAAAATTTCAGAGGAAATAATATCCCTTTTCAAGGATATGTCATTCAACATTCATGGGGGACTGTCTCCATGGTATCGTGGTTGCATAACATTGTTCT
>JBJFET010000146.1:0-26845 GCA_051891035.1 Succinivibrio sp.
TATTGATGATGATATGGGGCTTGAGTTGACTGATTAAACAGAAATACTCTAGGATTATCGTGTAAGATAAAAACGAGATCCTTGGGACAGATCGTGGTGCTGGCAGTAGGGCTTGAACCCACGACCCCCTGTTTACAAAACAGGTGCTCTACCAACTGAGCTATGCCAGCACTTCACGGGGGTTAATTATACAGATCTTTTTTACTGATGCAAGATTTTTTTTATTTTTTTATTTACTAGGCCTTTTATCAAATTAACAATAATGCATTTTCGATATTACCAAGTACTCAGCCAAAGGCAGTCTATCCACTATTATTGAGTCAGTTAATTCGATATTGCTGTTATAATAATTACAGAGGTAGTATATGGAAAAGATCGTTTTAGACTGCAGAGGTATGTGTTGCCCTGAACCTCTTACAATGTTGAGAAATGCAGTTAGAAAAGCTCAGGTAGGTCAGGTGTTTGAGCTGTTGTCAGATGATCCTGTATCTCTAAGAGATGTTCCTGCATTCTGTAATTTCATGAAGCATAAACTAGTTTCAATGCCTGACCAAAATTCTCCTCACACTTTCACCATAGAAAAGTTGCATTGATATCTTTCAAACTTGCTTAGAACCGCATTATAAATGCAATAAAAAACGCACATATCATAGTTATAATGCTAAAATAGCGTATCTTTTTGTCTATTGTTAAGAGATTTTTCTCAATTTATTGCAAGGTTTAATTCAAATGTCTAATAAATATGACCTTCAAACCTTCCAGGGCTTAATTCTGACCCTACAGGACTATTGGATGAGACATGGCTGCATGATTTCTCAGCCGTTTGATATGGAAGTTGGTGCTGGTACTTCTCATCCTATGACCTTTTTAAGATCACTTGGACCAGAGCCAATTTCATGTGCTTACGTCCAGCCATCAAGACGACCAACAGACGGCCGTTACGGTGAAAACCCAAACAGACTTCAGCATTACTATCAGTTTCAGGTTATTTTAAAGCCTTCGCCAGAGAATATACAGGAACTGTATTTAGGCTCATTAAAGGAGCTTGGTTTTGATCCTACAGAAAACGATATCCGTTTTGTTGAAGACAACTGGGAAAACCCTACATTAGGCGCATGGGGATTGGGCTGGGAAATCTGGTTAAATGGCATGGAAGTTTCTCAGTTTACCTATTTCCAGCAGGTCGGAGGACTCGAGTGCTTCCCTGTTACAGGTGAGCTTACATATGGTCTAGAGCGTCTTGCCATGTATATCCAGAAGAAGAAAACCGTTTATGACTTAATCTGGGCACACACAGCTAATGGCGATGTAACTTACGGTGATGTTTTCCACCAGAACGAAGTTGAACAGTCAACTTACAATTTTGAGTATGCTGACACAGATTTTCTATTCAAAATGTTCGACCAGATGGAAAAAGAGAGTGGCGATCTGTTAGCTCTTGAGAAGCCATTACCACTTCCTGCTTATGAAAGGATCTTAAAAGCTGCTCATTGTTTCAATCTGTTAGATGCTAGACATGCAATTTCTGTTACTGAAAGACAGCGTTTCATCTTAAGAATTAGAACTCTCTCTAAGGCTGTTGCAGAAGCTTATTACAAATCACGTGAAGATTTAGGCTTCCCAATGTGCAAGAACAAAGCAGAATAATAGGATATTCTAATGACAACACGTAATTTATTATTGGAATTGGGCACTGAGGAGTTACCACCAAAATCTCTGCGTACTCTAGCTCAATCTTTACATGATTCTTTTATTTCTCAGTTAAACGATAGAAATCTATCATTCAGCGGGTCAAAATGGTTTGCTACTCCTAGACGTCTTGCTCTTTTTATTAACGATCTGTCAGATAAACAGGAAGATCAGGAAATTGAAATCAAGGGACCTGCAATCAAAGCAGCTTTCGATGCTGACGGCAATCCAACAAAAGCTGCATTAGGTTGGGCTAATGCCAATGGAATCTCCATTGACAAGGCAGAGCGCTTAAAGACTGACAAAGGCGAATGGTTGTATATCAAGACAACAAAGAAAGGTGTTAACACTGTAGAGATAGTTCCTGAATTATTCAAGGTTGCTCTTAAATCTCTGCCTATACCAAGACTAATGCACTGGGGAGATAAAAAAGAAGAGTTTGTTCGCCCTGTTCATACTTTATGTATGTTATTTGGTGATGAGTTAATTCCTGGCAGCATTTTAGGCGTAGAATCTTCAAAGACCATCAATGGACATCGTTTCCTTGGTTCACAGAAGGTTGAAATCAAATCAGCAGACACATATTTGGAGCAGCTTGAAAAAGAAGGTTCTGTTGTTGCTGATTACGATACTAGAAAAGCTTCTATTATCAAGCAGGTTACTGATATCGCTAACTCCGTTAATGGAGTAGCTGATCTTGATGACTCTCTGGTAGAAGAAGTTACTTCTATTGTAGAAGAACCTCATATCTTTAAAGCATCTTTTGAGGAAAGATTCTTAAAAGTTCCTTCAGAAGCTCTTGTGTATACAATGAAAGGCGACCAGAAGTATTTCCCTATCTATGATAAGAACAAGAAATTACTTCCAACATTCGCATTTGCATCTAACATCAATCCAAGTGATCCAACCTCTTTAATTTCTGGTAATGAAAGAGTTGTTAGACCAAGACTTTCTGATGCTGAATTCTTCTTTAACACAGACAGAAAGAACTCTTTAGAGTCATTATTTGAAAAGCTCAAGACTATTATTTACCAGAAGGATATTGGAACAATCGCTTTCAGATCTGAGTGTGTAGAAAAACTTGCTGCTTTTATCGCTCCAATGGTCGGTGCTGATGTAAAGAATGCTTGTCGCGCAGCCCATTTGGCTAAGTGTGATCTTGCCTCAACAATGGTTAACGAATTTACTGATACTCAGGGCGTTATGGGAATGCATTATGCTGAACTAGATGGCGAAAACACTGATGTTTCAGAAGCAATCTTTGAGCAGTATCTGCCAAGATTCTCTGGAGATATTATCCCAACTAAGCCTGTTCAGATTACATTAAGCTTAGCAGAAAAGATAATTACTCTGGTGGGTATTTTTGGTATTAACCAGTTACCAAAAGGCGATAAAGATCCATTCGGTTTAAGAAGAGCTGCAATTGGTCTTGTTAGGATCGTTCTCGAAAACAAGTTAAGCCTTAATCTGATTGATATCGTTGATAAAGCTTGTGAAATTTTAAAACACCAGTTAAAGAGTTCTGAAACAAGCAAACAGGTTGTAAGTTTCATTTTTAACAGACTGAAAGCCTATTATCAGGAGCAGAATATTGATGGCTCTATATTCCAGTCAGTGCTTTCAACAGAACCTTCTGATCTGTTAGATTTCGATATGAGAGTAAAGGCAGTTAAGTCATTCAAATCTTTACCTGCAGCTGAGAATTTAGCATCTGCATACAAGAGAATTAACAATATTCTCTCTAAAGCAGACACTTTTGTAAAACAGCCTATCAATTCATCATTATTAGTTGATGAAGCTGAAAAAGAGTTAGTAAGTGTAATCACATCAATTACTCCTCGTGTAGAAGAACTCTATACAAAGGGTGATTATGAAAATGCACTTTCAACACTATCTGAACTCAAAGAACCTGTTGATAAATTCTTTGAGAATGTCATGGTAAATGCTGATGACAAGGATGTTAAAATCAACAGACTTAATATTCTTTCTGTTTTACATGATCTTTTTGGTAAAACAGCAGATATTTCTGTTCTTTACTAATCACTAATCTTTCTTAAGAAAGAATCAAAGCCCAATGTTTAAAGCATTGGGCATTTTTTTGCTTTTCTATGTTCCACGTGGAACATTAATACGTTTTCGGCTTTATTCTTATTGTCGATGTTACAGAGAATAACCAACATATTCAGTGAATTTTTCACTCAGTTATAGAGAATAATTAATTGTTCCACGTGGAACATTAATCTAATTCTAATTACTAAACATTCCATGAGTCAGATGCATAGCAATTAACGCATAAATATAAAATTCATTACGTAAAGGATATAAACGAAAGTGAATTATCACTGAGAATGAAATGCTTTGACCAATTGTTTGTTTTTAACCATCAGTCTTTGAAACAAAATAGAAATGTTTGGGATCTATTGTGTTTTCTCAAAAAGACACTATCTTAACGTGAAATATTTAGGTCAAATAACTCAACTCAATGTTAATGTTATAGTTGTATGTAAATATCATTTTGAAATTTTATGTTCCACATGGAACATTAATACAGTTCAGGATAATCTCTGATCTCGAGTATTTACCAGCACACTGCATAAATATTTATGAATATTGATAGCGAAAAATAATCGTTCCACGTGGAACATTAATCGTAATTTCTTAAAGGAATAAAAAAAGGGTACACCATAATTATGTACCCTTCGTAAAATTGATAATTTCTTTAAATATCTAAATTAGCTTTTGAAGCATTCTCTGAAATGAAGATCTTTCGATTTTCAACATCTTCACCCATTAACTCATTGAAGAGCCTATCAGCCTCCATTGCATCAGTAAGCTTAACCTTTAGCATTGTTCTTGTGTCAGGATTCATAGTTGTCTCAGAAAGCTGCTCTTTAGACATTTCACCCAAACCTTTGTATCGCTGAATTTTTACACCAGAAAAGCCTTCTCTCATAAGAATCTCATAGGCCTCATGGAAATTCTTCACTGGAATCTTATTGTTCTTGCACAGAACATAGCCGTCTTTTTCAACAAGATCAAAAACCTTCTTATTAATATCTTTCAATAAGAGATAGTCACTTGATTTGTAGAAATTGAGGTCAAGTGCATACTGATAATCAATTCCATGAACGTGCTCTACAATCAGAGGATAATAGACGTTCTCAATGCTGTCATGACCTACTTCAGCTCTAAAATAGACGCCCTCAGACATATTTGAAGGTAATAATTTAATAAAATTATCTGCCCATTCTTTAACTTTGTTTTGATCATTCAAGTCAGACCTTTCAATTAAAGGATAATACATAAGATTTATCACAATATCCTTATGCATCTTCTGAGTCATTTTAGACATTCTGGACATGACCTTATTGTAATCATTAAACAGTGATTCAAGTGCTGGTCCAGAAATTGGGGCTGATGAATCATTTACATACAGAGAACCAGCTTCTACAGCCATGTTTGTCTTGTACTGTAATGACTCCTTATCAGAAAGAACATAATGAACCTGCTTGCCTTTCTCATATTTATACAGAGGCGGCTGCGCTACATAAACATATCCACGTTCAATCAGCTCAGGCATATGACGATAGAAGAATGTTAAAAGTAGAATACGGATATGAGCACCGTCAACATCAGCATCAGTCATGATAATTACATTGTGATAACGGAATTTATCTGGGTTATAGATACCCTTACCAATTCCACATCCAAAAGCGCTGACTAAAGTACCAATCTGCTGTGAATCTGTAACTCTGTCAAATCTGGCTTTTTCAACATTAAGGATCTTACCTCTTAATGGAAGAATAGCCTGGAATCTAGAATCACGACCATCTTTTGCAGTACCGCCTGCAGAGTCACCCTCCACCAGGAAGATTTCTGCAATATCAGGATTCTTTTCACGGCATCTAACCAGCTTATCAGGAGCCACATTCAACTCAAGACCGCCGTTCTTTCTAGTGAGATCACGAGCCTTTCTCATTGCCTCTCTAACACGAGCAGTCTCAATAATCTTAGAGCAAATAACATCTGCATCTTTTGGATTTTCCTGAAGGAAATATCCTAAATTCTCGGTTACAGCTCCATTTACGGCCTGAATTGCCTCTGAAGAAACTAATTTATCCTTAGTTTGAGATGAAAATTTAGGATCCGGCATCTTTACTGAAATAACAGCAGTTAAACCTTCACGAGCATCATCTCCAGAAGTTGTAACTTTGGATTTCTTTGAATAACCCTGCTCTGAGAGATAATTGGTAAAAGTAGATGTAATAGCTCTTCTAAAACCAGCTAAGTGAGTACCTCCATCCTTCTGAGGAACATTATTTGTAAAACAATATACGTTCTCAGTATAGGTATCAGTCCACTGCATACCAATCTCAACGGTGATATTACCGTCGCACTTCTTTGTAAAGTGAATAACCTTCTGATTTAAGGCATTTTTACCATTGTTCAGATATGAGATAAATTCACCTATGCCACCTTCATGAAGAAATACTTCCTTCTTTACAGGATCCTCACGAAGATCGGTAAGAGTAATTTTTATTCCTGAATTCAGGAAAGACAACTCTCTCAGACGCTTTGCAAGAGTTTCATAGATAAAAACGGTTTTCGAAAAGATAGATGGTGAAGGCCAGAATCTTACCTGTGTACCGGTCTCTTCAGTATCACCTATCTGATGTAAAGGAGCCTCTGGTTTGCCTCCATCAAGGTAAACCTGTTGCCAAATATGACCTTCTCTCTTAATTGTCAGTTCAAGTCGGTCTGAAAGCGCATTTACAACAGAAATACCTACACCGTGTAGACCGCCTGAAACCTTATAGGAATTAGAATCGAATTTTCCACCGGCATGAAGCACAGTCATCACAACCTCTGCAGCAGATACATGCTCTTCAGGATGCATTGCAACAGGAATTCCTCGACCATTATCGGAACATGAAATAGAACCGTCTTCGTGAACTGTAACTTCAATGTGAGAACAGAAACCAGCTAACGCCTCATCAATTGAATTATCAACAGCCTCAAAGACCATGTGGTGCAAACCAGAACCGTCGTCTGTATCGCCGATGTACATACCTGGACGTTTACGAACAGCCTCAAGACCATGCAATACCTTGATACTTGAAGTATCGTAATTGTTGTTATTCTCTACAGACATGTGATCCTCTAACTAAACAATTAAAGAGAAATAGATTCAATCTCAGACATATTAAGGTACTTACAATCAGTAAGCCCTTCAAAATCGATTTGAGAAGAGATATTAGTAATAAAAACCTGAAAATCGCATTCACAGAGATCTTCAAGAAGAAGATTCCTAGAATTAGAATCAAGTTCAGAACTCAAATCATCAATAAGATAAATGGATTTTCTACCAGTTTGAGCAAATAAATAACTTCCCTGGGCAAGTTTTAAGGCACAGACAAGCAATTTTAACTGACCTCGGGATAAGGTCTCACTGGAATAAAAACCATTGCATTTAATCTTTAAATCTGCCCTATGACAACCATAAAAAGTATACCCTAAAACCCTATCTTTTTCAAGATTTGAATCTAGCACGGATCGCAATGGCAAGCCATTTCCCCAGCCTTTTGAAAAAGAAATTTCAAATGAAAAATCAGGTAAAAAAAGAGCTAGTTTTTTTAATAGAACCTCTTTAAAACCGCTAATATATTCTTCACGAAGTCGGGTTATTTCTTCATTAACATGGCAGAATTGTTCATCCCATAACTGAACCATATCAGCAGGTGATTTTGATCTAAGCAGGGAATTTCTTTGAGATAAAAGTCTCTTGCAGGTAGACCACAACTCTTTAAACTGGGGATAAGAATAATAGACCCCCCAGTCAACAAAGCTGCGCCTTAAATCAGGACCTAGCAGAACTAAATCAATTCCCTGAGGGTGAATAACCTGAATTGATACTCTATCAACAAGATCAGACAACCTTTTCGTTTTTGTGGAGTTTATAAGGATAGACAGATCTTGATTTCGATTTCTATATCTGCATATGCCTAAAAACTCATCAATAGCTGACTTAGAATTTGCGATATTGGCGGTAATTGAAAAATAAGGCTGAGCAGATGATATTAGGTTCTGGTACTTGGATTCGCGAAATGACCTACCATAACCTAAATAAGATATGGCTTCTAAAAAAGAAGTTTTTCCACTGCCATTGGGGCCATAAACCAAATTAAAAGATTTGGATGGTTCATAGTCAATATACGGCAGGTTTCTAATATTCTGTATAACTATCTTTTTCAGATACATAGAAAACAGTTTTAGAGGGTAGCTTCACGCTACCCTTAGAAACTAAACAACGATCTTACTGATGATGTAGCTAGTCTTGATTTCAGTATCCTCTTCACCATTATCAGGTTTAATAAGGACATGAATCATTGGCTCGCTAAAACAGAAAAGCACATTATCAGATTTTATAACTGAAAGAACATCTCTAACATACTGAGCATTAAGAGAGATATCGATATTACAGGTTAATCCTGGCAACTCAAGGAAAGAGATAGCTTTATCATGCTCAGAGTTCTCACTGCAAAGAGTAACTCTTCCATTAGAGAAGTTAAAGTTAACTCCATTAACCCTCTTTGATGAGAAAACAGATACCTTTCTGATTTCTGCACTTAACTGATCTTTAGGGATAGAGATCTGGGTTTCAATAACCTTTGGAATAACAGTTCTGACGTTTGGATATCCGCAGTTTATAATCTTTGAAACCATTGTATAACCGTTGCAGGAAGTCTTAACAGCATCCTTTGTGAAAGACAGGACAACATCTGTCTGAGAATTCTCATCAACAATTCTTGAAAGCTGAGAAGCGCAGCGTTTTGTAAGAATTGTACCAAATGTTCCTTCTCCATCAACAGGTGTATGCAGCATTGTCTCTAGAATAGCCATTCTATGACCATCAGATGTGAATACCTCTAGTTTGGATCCTGATAATTCAAGACGAACACCCTTAAGGTAATCTCTGAAATCCTCATTTGATACACAGAAAAGACATGAATCTATGATTGACTTGATCTGACTCTGTTTTAAAACGATAGTTCTATCAGGGGTTCCGAATTCAAAGGAAGGAAAATCAACAGATGAGCGAGTTCTGATGCTAAAAGAAGTCTTATCTTCTGAAACTTTTAGAACACCACCTTCATCGCCATTTAGTTCAAAGGTAATATCGCTGTTAGGATCAAGATTTGATAGAGTCTCTTTTAATTTAGTAGCACTGACGGTAATCTCACCTTCAGCAAGAATCTCAACATCCTCAGTAATTACTGTCTGAAGCTCAATATTGTAATTTGTAGCCTTGAGAGTAATCTGATTGTTGGTAGCGTTAATCAAAACATTCTGAGTAATATCATCAATATTTTTATTAATTGAAGATGCTGCCACACTAGCAATTTCAGATAATCGCTTGCTGATAGAAGAAAGCTTTACTTTAAATTTCATGAATAAATCTCCGACTACTAATTCTTCTTAAGAGACAGGGTTAATTTCTGATATACAGCAGCTATCTCTTGATTATTACTAATTCTTTCTCTTGTTCTTTTTATAGCTTCATGAACAGATGAATGATCTTTATTAAACGATCTGCCTAAATCATTCAATGAAAGATTTGGTATCAGATCATTTGCAAGAGTCATAGCCATGGAACGTGCATTTGAGGTTGCTTTCTTTCTCTCAGCAGATTCCATTGAGGCTACAGACACTTCAAATTCTTTAGCAACACGCTCTTTAATAGTATCAAGCGTTGTAACCTGACTGCTTACATTAACAAGATTAGACAGACTCTTAACTGCCTCATCATATGTAATCATCTGTCCCTTAATATCGACATGAGATTTTAAGGTTTTAATTGCACCTTCAATTTCTCTGACGCTAGAACGAATATTGTTTGCTATGTAATCAACAATTGATTCTGGCAGCTCAAAATTAAGTTCTCTACATTTGCTCAGAGTAATAGCCGCTCTTGTTTCTGGGCTTGGCGGATAAATCTCACGACAGACACCTGAACCAAATCTAGTGACAAGTCTTTCTGAGAAGTTTTTCAGATTTCCTGGAGGAACATCAGAGGCTAAAATAAGCTGTTTTCCCTTCTTATCAAGAAAGCTTGCAATAATATCGAAGAAAGAATCTCTTGCTTTGTCACCTTTTGTTAAACTCTGTATATCATCCATGATGAAAACATCATACTGAGTAAACATATCCTTAAAATGAACCTGCTGTGGAGCAAATGAGTTCTTTTTGGACATTGAGTCAACATAGCGTCTTAAGAATTCTTCAGCACGAATATAAATTACCGAAACTTCTGGCTTTGTTTCTCTGATTTTGTTGGCTATAGCCCAGAGAATATGAGTTTTACCAAGACCGGATCCTCCATATATATAGAAAGGATTGTATGTTTCTGAGCCTGGATCCTTGGCAATCTGCATTGCAATAACATAGACAAGCTCATTCTCAGGATCAGTAACATAATTTTCAAATGTCTTCTCCGGATTTATATTGTCGCTGATCATTGGCTTTTCAATTTCAGTAACAGCACCAACCTGAGCATTAGAGAAAGGGCTAAAAGGCTGATTAGCCGATGGAGCTGGCTGAAAGAAATTTGGCTGAGGACTTGATACAGCAGGCTGCTGTAAATTCATAGTCGTATTCTGATTTGGCTGAGTATTAAAACCAGAGGAACCAGCCATGGCAATTTGCATACCATAATTAGAATTACCTAAAAGATGTATGATTTCCACAAAAAGGTTGTTAACAAACTTAGGTAATAATTTTGATGCAAGATCATTGCTACAGACGAAACATACATTATCGCCGGAAATAGTAATTGAGCACTGAGTTTCGATACACTGAACCACAGCGATGTCAGTAGGCTGACTTAAAGTTGCGATTACATGAGCAATCGCATCTTTCCAAATTTGTTCCAAATCCATAAATGGCCTTTATAATTGTTATATTTATATTTTAATAGGTCGTTCAAAGCAATTAATAGATTTTACCACAAAAATGGTGGTTGACCTTAATATCATTTACAATGTAAAATGTCGTACTTTGAATTAATAGCACAAATTAATATTAATTCTGCTATTATGATTCTGCTTATAAATTATGGCGGTAGTACCGTCGTTGGAGTTATCAAATGAAGCGTACTTTCCAGCCAAACGTAACTAAGCGTAAGCGCACCCATGGTTTCCGTGTACGTATGCGTACAGCTGACGGACGTAAGGTTTTAAGCCGTCGTCGTGCTAAGGGTCGTAAGCGTTTAACAACCGTTAATGGCTAATAATACCTTTCCTCGGTCTGTCAGGTTACTGTCAACCGAGGAATATGATAGAGTTTTCAAAAAACCAGTCCGAGCTAGCGAGCCTGGTGTACTTGTTCTTGCCTGCAAAAACAATGAACAGCATCCTAGATTAGGATTGGTTATACCAAAAAAAATATTGAAAAGAGCTGTCTGGCGAAATCGAGTAAAACGAATCGCAAGAGAGACTTTCAGATTAAATCAGCATTTTCTTCCAAATATTGATTTGGTTGTAATAGCCAAAGCAAAGATAGAAGATAAAACGAATTCTGAACTAAGTGCAATATTTAGACGATTATGGCTACAAATATCTCACCGTTTGGAAAAATAGCAATCTTACTGATTCGCTTCTATCAAATCTTCATCAGTCCACTTCTTGGGCAGCACTGCCGTTTTTACCCTAGCTGTTCACAATATACTATTGAAGCAATAAGAGAATGGGGTTTAATTAAAGGAATCTATTTAGGGATAAAGAGGATTTCACGCTGTCATCCTTTGAATCCCGGTGGATATGATCCCGTACAAAAAAAATTAAATTAATAGTCGCCTTTAAGGTTATCCAAATGGAACAACAAAGAAATCTTATATTTATCCTCCTGCTTTGTGCTGCAATGTTTTTATTCTGGGACTGGAACACAGACAAAATAAATGAGCAGAATAAAGCTGAAATTCAAAATTCACAGACTCAGACAATAAATTCTGACTCTGCAGTTGGAAATACAGTAAAACTCATCAGTGATAACCTTGAACTTACAATCAATCTTCAAGGTGGTGACATTATTGATGCAAAATTACTGAAAATTAAGCAGGAACAGGATAAAGACGATCCTTTCCATCTTTTAATGTCAACACCTCAGTTTATATACCAGGCACAGAGCGGTTTAGCTGGCAAAGACGGTATTGATAATTTATCAAGACCAGAATTCACCTGCAGTTCAAAAGAAATCAAAATCGGCGATAATGACAAGAGTGTAAGCGCTGTACTATCATACACAAAAGACGATGTAACCTATCTCAAAACTTTCACTGTAGATAGAGACTCATACGTTGTAAACGTTTCATACGATATCAAAAACAACAGCGATAGAGAGCTTAATCTTTGCATGTATGGTCAGTTAAAGCAGACTGTAGATGATTCCTATTTAAAGGGTGATTCAAGTTTTGGAATGGTAGCAAGTGCCTACAGAGGAACAGCTTATTCATCAGATGACAGCCGATATGAAAAAGAAACATTAGAAAACATTGTTGATGGAACAAAATTCAATGTTTCAACTAAAGACGGCTGGGTTTCCATGATTCAGCACTACTTTGTTTCAGCATGGATCGGCAGTCAGGAAAACAGCAACGTAATCTACTCAAGTCCAGCAGAGAAGAATACAGCCGCAATCATTGGTATAAGAACTGATAACGTAAAGGTTGCAGCAGGCACAGAAAAACAGCTTTCTTCAAAACTGTGGGTTGGACCTAAGAATCAGGACGCCATGAGCTCTGTAGCAAAGCATCTTGATCTAACAGTTGATTACGGATGGTTATGGTTCATCTCAATTCCATTATTCAAGATTCTTAACTTCGTAAATTCCCTTATTGGCAACTGGGGTTTCTCAATTATTGTCTTAACCTTAATAGTTAGAGGTGTTATGTTCCCATTAACAAAGGCACAGTACACTTCTATGGCAAAGATGAGATTACTGCAGCCTAAGTTATTGGAAATTAAGGAAAGATATAAAGACGACAGACAGAAGATTGGTGCTGAAACCATGAAACTGTACAAATATGAGAAGGTTAATCCTTTAGGCGGATGTCTTCCTTTAATTATCCAGATGCCAATATTTATTGCTCTATACTGGACTCTGATGGAGTCAACAGAGTTAAGACAGTCCAGCTTCATCCTGTGGATCACTGACCTTTCTGTAAAAGATCCTTATTTTGTATTACCTATTCTTTATGGTATTACAATGTTCCTGTTACAGAAGATGTCACCTACTCCAATTACAGATCCTATTCAGAAGAAAGTATTCATGGCAATGCCATTTATCTTTACTTTCATGTTCTGTACATTCCCAGCAGGTCTGACCTTATACTGGTTGGTTTCTAACTGCTTTACAATTTTCCAGCAGTTCATCATTTTCAGATCACTCGAAAAAAGAGGATTGAGTCTGAAAAAAGTGACAAACCCAAAGTAATATGTCAACAATAGAAGATACAATTGCTGCAATTGCTACCCCTCTTGGCAGGGGTGGTATTGCGATTGTAAGAGTGTCAGGTCCTCTGGCACTTTTATCCGCTCAGAAGCTTACCGGCATTACACCAAAACCTAGACAGGCCTATTTTTCAAAATTCAAAAACGGTGATACATCAATTGATGAAGGTGTATTACTGTATTTTGCATCTCCTAACTCATACACAGGAGAGGATGTAATTGAATTTCAGGGGCATGGTGGCAATATATCACCTAAAATGGTATTGGATGCTGTATTAAGCATCGATGGAATCAGACAGGCTGAACCAGGAGAATTTACAAGAAGAGCTTTCTTGAACAATAAGATGGATCTTACTGCAGCAGAAGCTGTTGAAGATCTGATTTCAGCCGGATCAGACAGTGCTGCTAAAGCTGCACTAGCATCGCTTGAAGGTACATTTGCAGACAAGCTAAACGAACTGTCTGACAGAATCACCAGCTTCCGAGTAAGACTTGAAGCATGCCTCGATTTTCCTGAGGAACATGAGGATTTCTTTGAATCAGGAAAGACTGGAGAGGAACTTACAGTTATTGAGCAGACGGCCGCAAAGGCCCTAATGATAGCCAATCAGGGGCTAAAGCTTAATGAAGGTGCAAGAATAGTACTTTCTGGTTCTCCAAATGCTGGAAAATCAAGTCTTCTTAATGCTCTTGCCGGAGCAGAAAAGGCAATTGTTACAAACATTCCCGGAACAACAAGAGACGTATTGACTGCTCAGGTCGAAATAGGCGGTGTTCCTGTTGTCATAACTGATACAGCTGGCATCAGAGATACTCCTTCTGATGAGATTGAAGCTATCGGCATAAGAAAAGCTATTGAGGAACTTAAGAAAGCTGATCTTGTGATCTACATGATCGATGGTTCTTCGAAAGATACATCAGATGCCCTTGATACACTTCAAAAAGTAAGAAGATTTGAAACTAGTGAAAATCATATACTTGTAGTTGTTTCCAAATCAGATAAAGGATTATCTGATGAGGTTAAAGAGCTCCTGTCTAGCGATCCTCTCTCAGCTTACAAGCAGATACCATCTTCAACCAAGACTGAGAATGGACTTGACCTTCTCAGGAAAGAACTTGCAGATGCTCTTGGAATTATTCCTGTTGAGGGAGTATTCATTGCAAGAAAGCGCCATGTTACCGAATTGAAGTCAGCCTATGAATATATAAAAAGATCAAAGGATATACTTGATTCAGGTGATCTAGTACTTTGTGCCCAGGAAATCAGAGAGGCACAGGATCACTTAGGAAATATCACAGGCAAGGTAACTTCAGACGATATCTTGGGAAAGATCTTCAGTACTTTCTGTATTGGAAAATAAAGTCATTAAGTGCCTCAACGGCACTTAATATCAGAGTTTATTCACATCATTAACAAATTCATCACTAACACTTTCAAAACATGTCTTTAGACATTCCACAAGATTCATATAGCCGTTTGATGTTTGAATGGTATTTTTTGAATATACTTTCTTTAATACTGATATATTGCCTGAATAAACCTCAGCAAACATTTCTACAAAAACCTCTCCGTTAACAGATCCGTAGAACTTGTTTACAAAGAAGATAAAGCTGTAGTCTTTGCATACATTTGCATCTTTAAGCTTGGTATTGAGAATAACAGTCAGCTGCTCTGATAAATCATAGGCCCATCTGTGTTTATTTGCCGATCTTAAAGAAACGTCTGAAGTTTTTAATACAATACCACCTTCGTTTAGGTAACTTGGAAGAGATAATGAAAAACGATAATCCTTATGAAAACCATAAGCGTTTACATCCTCAACCAGAGAGTATCTGTCATAAATGACATTTGTCTGAGTACATGATGAGCAGATAATAAGTAATAATACAACGCATACTCTATTTATCAGTTTCATGATTAGTGATCTCCAACCTTAGGTTCTATATCAGTTTCTTTAGATGAAAAAATCAGAGAATTACTCTGCTGACCTACTTTTTTAATGGTAGGTGAGAGATCGTTTAATGATGAATTTAACTTTTCTGAAATTTCCAGAAGTGACCTGTAGAGCTTTGAATTCTCATCATAACTCTCAAGAGTTGAATTGATTTTATCCACTGTCCCTTTAGACGATACAGAATCAGTAATCTTTCTGATAGATGCCAGAGTATTGTCAATAGAGGCCAATGTGCTGTTTAAACTATCTGTTACCTTAATTAAGTCAATTTTATTAAGCTTATTGGCAAACACAGACAAATCGTTTACTAAATTATTACCCTGATCTACAAAAGGTATTACAGGAACGCCCCTGTACAGTTTGGTCTTATCTCTGCATTTCTGAGAAGTCAGAATCTTAATGGAACTTCCAGATGAAAATAGATTTGAATTATCAAATGAAGCACATAATGAATTAGTACTTAAAAGCTTTCTTATGAAATCATCGGATGTACTGTTATCATGATATACAGTGTCAAATATTATTAGGGCAGGAATTCTCTTATTAAGTTCATAAACTTCATAATCATTCTCAAACCAAGGGAATGAAACAACCTGACCTACATTCAATCCTCTGAAATACACATTACTGCCGTTTTTAATATTCTTTATATCCTTGTCAAACAGCACTACTACCTTTGGATTATTCTTAAGGTTATTTGATTTAGCCTCCATGATATTTCCGTATAGATCAAAAATATCATTATTTTTAATGCTCATTCCCTTGTCATTATTGAATTTATCTACATTTATGCTTCCAGAAATAAGATTTTCGATGTTTGGTATATTCAGATTCATACCTGAAGGTGAAATACTGAAATCTACACCAGAATCAACCCAAAATACCGACTTATCTGTTACCAGATCAAGATACTCTTTCTTGATAAGAGCATCATAGACAACGCAGTCTTCTTTTCTGTCATATGATGAGCCAACAATCAGACCAACGTTGAATCCCTTGTAATTTATCTGAGTTCCCTGGTTTATAACCTTTTTGATTCTTCCAATGAGTTTTATAGATACGCCATTCTCATCAAGACCAATAGGTACATCTTTTTCACATATAAAATCAGTTGAATAATTACTTGAGGTTCCCTTATAAATCTGAATATAAGATCCTGACAGGATTGTGTCCAATCCTGTAATGCTGTTGTACTGAACTCTAGGCTTTTCAATCCAGAACATGGTATCCTCATTTAAAAGCTCATCAGTATCTGGATTCATTCTAATCTGAGCTACTGCTCCTGAAAAATCGTCAGATAAAGAAACTTCTTCTACAATACCAACAATAACCGATCTGAATTTAACTACAGTCTTTCCAGCTTCAATACCAGAGGCATCGTTCATTCTCAGCTGAATCAGTCTTCCCTTATCAAAACTGTTATGCCAGATTAAGGATACTGTAATTATTAAGGCAAGCAAGGGAACCAAAAGATATGGGTTAAACCTGTATTTTCTTTTATCTGATTTGGATAAATCACTCATAATTCTTTTTGTCCCATATTAGTCTTTCATCAAAACTTTCAGCAGAAAAAACTGTTATCACTACAACGCTACAGAAACAGATAATAGCAAAACCAGGATAAATACTTAAAAGCCCACTTATTTGTACAATTGATGACATGATAATTACCACATAGACATCAATAAGAGACCATCTTCCTATAAAAAGTACAAACCTGAACAGTTTGCTTAATCTTCTCTTATACCTGATATTTCTGTAAGTTGTGAAATAAAGAATAAAACCTATCGAGATAATTTTAAAAGCCGGGATAAATATAGATGCAAGGAGAATGACCATAGATACAAAGTATGAGTCCATTTCCCACATTTCAATAACACCTTCTATGATGTTAGATCCAATCTTTTTACCAATGAATTCAGTATACATCACCGGATACAGGTTTGAAGGAATGTAAAGAATAAGAGCAGAAATCAGAAGGCATAAACTTTTTGATATGCAGTGAGATCTTCTGTAGGCAACTTTTGTCCTGCATCGCGGGCATATGTCAATTTCTTCACTGGCTTTAAATACATAACCGCATTCATCACATTTTTTTATCTTTTGTTTCAATGCGGTAATACCAGATTTTATTTCTATTTCATTCTGTTCCTTATATTTATCCCAGATCCTTTCAGGAGGAAATCTTGAGCAACACCAAATAATAAGAACAGAAAAGGCAAATGTAGCGTAAAAGCCATCATAAAATTGAACATCAGCCAAAGATGTTAATTTAACAAGACTTACGACAATTCCCAGCACAAATACGTCAACCATACACATACTGTGGTTGAATTTATATAACCTACATACAAATACATTAGGTTTTAATGAAAAACCACCAATAAGCACTATAGAGCACAGTACATACAGAGGAGCAAAGAAGGTGAAAAACAGAAATGAGTAAAGGAGCAGCCCCCACTGTTTAGCCAGAATATGGACAATAGAAATTAGTGACATACTAGAGCCGGTACCCATTGCACTAATGGACATAAAAGGCTCAAATATACAGATAAATAAAAGGATAATAGAAGAAAAAGCTACAAGAGCTACGTCTGATTCTTTAGTGCGAGAATTATAAACAAGCTTTTCTCCACATCTAGGACAGATGTAAGAAAAATTTTTATCAGAATCTGTTATATCAACTGCAAGATCACACGATCTGCACACAACAGTTTTTTTCAATTCAGCTGCACTACTTGAAGTTTTCCATCAAAACCACATTATTCTGAGAAATAGATTTCTGAACATCTATTATTCTCTGATTTGAAGAACCTCTAAAATCAAGATCTAGAGACTTTTTAGCTAAAACAAAAGGACCATCTACTACAACATCAAGATATTGAAGCAAGTCTTTTCTAATGAAATCATTGACAAGCTTATCATAGGTGAAACCAGAATAAGCCCACAGAGAATATCCTTCAGCTTTCAATTCTTTTGCAAAGACAGCAAGAGCTCTTGCCTGAATGAATGGTTCACCTCCTGAGAAGGTGATTCCCTTGACTAAAGGATTGTTTTTTATTTCTTCGTATAAAACATCAAGGGTTACATCAATACCGCCAGACATAGACTGAGCCTGAACATTGTGACATCCCTTACAATGAAAAGGGCACCCTTGAGTAAAAACAACATAACGAATTCCAGGACCGTCTACAACAGATTCCTGAACGACGCCAGCAATTCGTAGTGTTGTATTTTTTAATACGGAAAGATCTGCCATTGACTAGACAACCAGGTGTTTAACACGATCCTTTTCTTCTGCTCTTTTACCGTTATTGAAACGATCAAGAGTACCCACTAGATAACCAGTTACACGTCTTATTCTTTCAAACTTAACACCTTCGCCAACAACTCCATTGCGGGCATGTAATCTAGTCTGCATAAAATTATTCTCCTATAAATTCTTATTGCTGTAACTTAAAATGATAATAATAATTATTATTAACCGGTGCAGATACAACCTACACCAAGTTTTCTTAACCTTTCGATACTTACACCCTCACCGTCATGTCTTCCACATCTTGGGCAAACATCACCAATTACACCTACGTAATTACATACAGGGCATCTGTCTACAGGGTGATTGATTGAACCATAACCTACTCCGCATTCTTTCATATAGAGAATTACGTCCTTGAATGCTTCAATATTCTTGGTCAGATCACCATCCATTTCAACATATGAAATTGAACCAGCATTACATAAAGAATGGAAAGGACCTTCAATCTTTATCTTTTCAGCAGCTGTGATTTCATAATAAACAGGAACATGGAAACTGTTTGTATAGTAATCTCTATCTGTTACACCAGCAATTGAGCCATACAGTTTCTTGTCAATCTTTACAAATCTGCCTGACAATCCCTCAGCAGGAGTTGAGAATAATGAGAAGTTAAGACCTGTATCAACTGTGTGCTTATCAGTTAAATCTCTCATGTGCTTTAAAATCTTATATCCAAGATCAAAAGCTTCCTTGCTTTCGCCATGATGCTTACCGATAAGTGCTACTAAACATTCAGCAAGACCAATAAATCCTACTGACATTGTTCCGTTCTTAATAACATCTTCAATGGTGTCTTCAGGATTAAGTCTGTCTGAATCAACCCAGACTCCCTGTCCCATAAGGAATGGATAATTTAAAACCTGCTTCTTGGCAATTACATCAAATCTGTCCATAAGCTGATCAAATACCATATAGATAAGCTTATCTAATGATTCAAAGAATTTGCTGATAGAACCGTGAGCCTCAATAGCAAGTCTTGGCAGATTTATAGTTGTAAAGGACAGATTACCTCTTCCTGGAATAACCTCTTTAGTCTTGTCATAGTAGTTGGATACTACACGGGTTCTGCATCCCATTAAGGCAACTTCGGTCTCAGGATGACCTTCTTTATAATACTCTGCATTATATGGAGCATCTAAGAATGAGAAGTTAGGGAAAAGTCTCTTTGCTGACACCTTACAGGCCAATTCAAACAGATCATAGTTTGGATCGCCTTCTTTGGTATTGATTCCATCTTTAACCTTGAAAATCTGCACAGGGAAAATAGGAGTTTCTCCTCCACCAAGACCAGCATCTGTTGCAAGAAGAACATTCTTCATAATCATTCGCTGCTCAGGGGTTGTACCTGTACCGTAGTTAATGGATGAGAATGGAACCTGTGCACCAGCTCTTGACTGCATGGAGTTAAGATTATGGATAAGCGCTTCCATTGCCTGATAGGTTTCTCTCTCAGTAAGTTTTATAGCCTCATCCATAATGTACTGAATATCAGAATCACTTACTGTATTGGAATTGGATTTATTAACCAGCTCCTGTACTTTCTGTTTAATCAGAGACTGAGCTTCATCTGATAAACATGTGTTTTTCTCATTGTATAAATCTGTACACAGCTGCTTGATGGAATCTACCTGGGCATCATCATTTCTCAAATATATACAGATAACCTTTGAAAGATGCTTGGAATATGAAATAGCAACGTATGGAGCTAAGTCATACTCAAATAAAGGAATAGACTGACCACCATGCATATCATTCTGGTTAGACTGAATAGCAATGCAGCTTAAAGCTGCAGCAGACTGAATTGACTGAGGTTCTCTGAGGAATCCGTGGCCTGTGCTGAATCCTCTCTTGAACAGATCTTTTAAACCAATCTGACAACAGTTGATTGTGAGCATATAGAAATCAAGATCGTGAATATGAATATCACCTCTTGAATGGGCAATGGAATGCTCTGGTCTCAATACATATCTGCGTACGTAATCTTTTGATCCTTCTGATCCAAATCTGAGCATCAATCCCATTGGTGCATTTGCATCAATATTGGCATTTTCACGCTTGAGATCCATATCAGCGGTGCTCTTGGATGTAAGATCTCTATAAATCTTTGTAAGATCGGTATTGTAATTTCTTACATTGGTTCTATTCTGTCTGTACAGAATAAAATTCTTGGCCTCAGAAGCCATTCCTTCCTGGATCAGTACTTTCTCTATAATATCCTGAGTATTTTCTACAGAAGGCTCTTCTAAATTCTGTTTCTCAATGTCTGATACAACTTTTCTTGTAAGTTTAGATACCAGATCCTCTTCATATTGAGATGTAGATTTATCATCTGGGTGTGCTGAAATCAGGGCTTTTCTAATAGCGTTAGAGATTTTATCCTCGTTGAAGGATACTTTTCGACCATCTCTTTTAACAATAAATCTAATCATTTGCGTACCATCAGTATTTTTTTATTTATTTTTATATAGTTAGATAAAAAATATATAAAAATCAATTAGTTATAATATAATTTTTTTTAATATATTATGAACAAACGGCGGTATATTTTCAATTTAAATTTTTTTTTGCAGAATAAAAAATTGACTTGACATTAAGATTTTAAAATATGATTTTAATTTAGCTTGACATCGCTGTTTTAATTTAAAATTCAGAGTTAACACTTATGCAATTCAATATTTTCTGTGACGTGATTGATAACTATGGGGACGCAGGTGTTTGCTTAAGGCTCTGTAGAGATCTGTGTTCAAAAGGTCATAGAACAGTACTTTATGCAAACAGTATAGAAACAGTGAAAAAAATTCTTACCA
Organism: Succinivibrio sp.; assembly: GCA_051891035.1. Taxonomy (GTDB): domain Bacteria; phylum Pseudomonadota; class Gammaproteobacteria; order Enterobacterales; family Succinivibrionaceae; genus Succinivibrio. The sequence continues at coordinate 21,275 of JBJFET010000146.1, forward strand.
TAAGTGATTCAGAAAATAGCAGCTTTTCATTGTTACCATGGCCTCTGTCAGAACAGAATTTAAGTATCCAAGGAATTGTTGTTCAGGCTTTTTCAGTAAGACTTCCTGATTTTATAAACAGGATCATTTCCAAAAACAGACTGCTGGTAATCAATCTAGAATACTTAACTGCAGAAAAATTTGCCGAAGACTGTCACACCCTTCCCTCATATACAGATGGATTTGAAAGTTTCTATTTCTTTCCAGGATTTACAGATAAGACAGGGGGAGTAGTAATTGAGGATTCTTTTTTAGAAGCAAAAAATAATTTATCTTCTGTAAAGGGTAATATCAGTCTTTTCTGTTATGAAAATGCCAACACTAGAGATCTTATAACGTGTCTTGTCAATTCAGATAAAAATTACAGTCTGTACGTATTTGAAGGAAAACCGGTACAGTCATTAAACAATGATTTAAATACCAATCTGAAGGCTGGTGATAATTTAAAGATTAAAAATCTTAACATAAACGTTATACCCATGACCAATCAGATTAAATACGACAGCATACTTCTTAAATCTGAAATAAATCTTGTAAGAGGTGAGGATTCGATTGTAAGAGCAATGCTATGCGCCAGACCTTTTCTCTGGAATATTTATCCTCAGGAAGAAAATGCTCACAAAGACAAGATAAATGCACTCTTTGATGTTATGAACAGAAAATGCTCACAGAAAGACAGTGTTGAAAAATTAAGACTTCTGACATTAAGTTATAACAACTTCTCAGATTACCTATCCTCATTTGATCTGAACAGCTTTATGGATAGCTGGAAAATATTAAGTGAGGAGTGGTCATATAACCTTATAAGGAATAAATCTCTTACAAATAATCTTCTTGAGTTTATAAAAACAAAAAATGTGGCTGAGAATTGATAATAGATGATATATATCTGTTAGAATATCACTTATCACTTTTTTTATTAGATAAAGTTATTTATCCAATCAACTAAAAAAATTCAACGTAAAGGTTGGTGTTTATATGCAGCAGCCTTACATTAACACTAAATCAATATAGGGTTTTACAATGAAGTTAGCTCAAGAGATCCGTACTGGTAACGTAATTATGTTAAACGGCAACCCAATGGTTGTTCAGAAAGCTGAGTACAGCAAATCAGGAAGAAATGCTGCTGTAGTAAAGATGAAGTTAAAGAATCTTCTTTCTAACGGCGGTACTGAGACTGTATTCCGTGCTGATGATCGTTTAGATGACGTTATCTTAGAGCACAAGGATTGCACATATTCATATTTTGGTGATCCTTTATACGTTTTCATGGATGAAGAATTCAATCAGTATGAAATCGAAAAAGACAACATGGGTGATGTTCTTAACTATTTAATCGATGGTATGGAAGATGTCTGCCAGGTTACTTTCTACAATGGCAAGGCAATTTCTGTTGAATTACCAATCACCATCGTACGTGAAGTTGAGTACACAGAGCCTGCAGTAAAGGGTGATACCTCAGGTAAAGTTGTTAAACCAGCTCGTTTAGCAGGCACTGGTTACGAAATCTCTGTTCCTGATTTCGTAAATATCGGTGACAAGATCGAAATTGATACTCGTACAAATGAGTTCAAGAAGCGCGTTTAATTTAATAAAGTAAGTCTTAACTGACATACTTTACCTTAATAATCAGCTCAGACTATTCTGAGCTGATTTTTTTTATATTCTCTATTGATTAAATCTTTTATCACAAGGATCTCAGTTATCTTACACGATCATCTGAGTAATTTATTTTTATCAGTCAGTCCAAGCCTCATATCATCATCTCTCAGATGCCAACTACTCTATTGGTAAGCTTCATTCTCCTACTGTATAGCTATACAAAGCTCAAAAAAAACTAATTTTTTGTTTCTTTTATTTATTACACAAGAGCTTTTTTTTAAATTTAATATAATTTTTGAATGTATAACCTGTAAAATATCGCCTGTAAAAATGTTGTAGGAAAATATTTAAAAACTGTTGGGAAAAAATCGGGAAAACCATTTTTTTAAACAATCTAATTTTTAGACTGTTTAAAACTTAAAGTTTCCCACAACCTTCCCAAAAGAAACAACATATAATCCAAACAAAAAAATTTAAAATAACTTTTTGATAAATAAATATATTTTTCTTTTTCTACAAAAAAAATCTTTATAATAATAATCATAATAAAATATATATATATTAATAAATTAATATTTCTTTATTAATTATTATTGGATTCCAAAATTTGTGGGAAAGTAGAATTGATCTGAGCAATCTAAATTTCCAGATCTGAGGTTTATACATAAATGAACAGTTCAAGAATTTTTGATGTGATAGTAATTGGTGCAGGTCATGCAGGTATAGAAGCTGCTGCAGCAAGTGCAAGAATGAAATGTAAAACTCTTCTTTTGACTCACAATTTAGAAACTGTTGGAGAAATGTCCTGTAACCCAGCTTTTGGAGGAATAGGAAAAGGTCATCTTATTAAAGAGATTGATGCTATGGGAGGTGTGTGTCCTTCAGCTATTGATCAAGCTGGCATTCAATTTAGAACTCTTAATTCTTCTAAAGGTCCTGCTGTTAGAGCTACTAGAGCTCAGACTGACAGACATCTGTATAAAGAGGTAATGAGAAAAACACTTTGGGGATATGAAAACCTAACCATATTCCAGCAACCAGCTACAGAGATTCTTTTTAAAGATAATACAATTTCAGGTGTAAAAACTGCTGCAGGTATTTCTTTTTATTCAAAAGCTGTTGTTATATGTGCAGGTACATTCCTAAATGGACTTATCCATATTGGACTTGATCATTACTCAGGCGGAAGAGCAGGTGATCCTGCTTCAGTAAAACTAGCTGAAAACCTAAAAGAACTAGGTCTTAAAGTAGGAAGGTTAAAAACAGGTACTCCTGCAAGAATTGTTGCAAGTTCTATTGATTATTCAAAAATGAATAAGCAGGATCCTGAATTTCCACAGCCTGCCTTTTCATTTTTAAATGAAGAAAAGGTTCATCCTACACAGGTTCCATGCTATATCACAAAAACAAACAGTCTTACTCACGAGATTATTAGAGGTGGATTGGATAGAAGCCCTCTGTATTCAGGTGTTATACATTCTGTAGGACCTAGATACTGTCCTTCAATAGAGGATAAAATTGTAAGATATCCTGATAGAGAATCTCATCAGATTTTTATTGAGCCTGAAGGACTGACCTCTCCACTGGTTTATCCAAACGGAATTTCAACCTCTCTTCCTTTTGATGTACAGGAAAACTTTATCCACTCAATTGAAGGTTTGGAAAACGCTGTTATATCAAGACCTGGTTACGCAATTGAATATGATTTTTACGATCCAAGAGAATTATCATTGTCAATGCAGTCTAAAAAAGTATCAGGTTTGTTCCTTGCAGGACAGATAAATGGTACAACAGGATATGAAGAAGCTGCTGCTCAGGGTCTGTTAGCTGGAATTAACGCCGGTTTATATGTAAAGGGAGAAAAAGCCTGGTTCCCTAGAAGAAATGAGGCTTATGTAGGTGTTCTGATGGATGATTTATGTACTTTAGGAACTAAAGAACCATATAGAATGTTTACATCAAGAGCAGAGTACAGATTAATTCTAAGAGAAGACAATGCTGATTTAAGATTAACTCCAAAGGCCAGAGAATTAGGTATTATCACTGACGAAAGATGGAAGTTCTTTGAGGATAAGCAGAATCAAATTGAAAAGGAAAAGGCTAGATTAAGAGAAATTTCAGTAAAGCCATCATCTGCAAGAGGAAAGAAGATAAGTGATATCTTAAAGACACCTTTGTCTCAGGAACAGACATTAGAGGAAATTTTAAGAAGACCTGAGGTAAATCTTCCAGCTCTTATTGAAAAATCTGAATTAGAACCAATTGCCAATAAGGAACAGTCTATTGAACAGGTGGAAATACAGGTTAAATATCAGGGATATCTGCAAAGAGAGCTTGATGATATAAAAAAGAAGCAGATAAACGAGATGACACTGCTACCGTTGAATTTTGACTATAAGAATATAAGGTCATTATCAAATGAGGTTGCACAGAAATTGAACGAGTATAAACCAGAAACTATCGGTATGGCTTCAAGAATATCAGGTGTAACCCCTGCTGCCATATCAATACTGCTGGTACATCTTAAGAAAATGGATCTGCTCGGCAAGAATTAAGGTAAAAAATGAGAAAAGAATCATCTGAAATAAATAAATCTGAATTAGTAGACAAAATAAGAAGTCTATTAAATAAAACAGATGTAATTTTTAATGAAGATCAAATAGATAAGCTTGCCCAATTAGTGCAGCTACTTCTCAAATGGAACAAATCACTGAATCTTACTGCAATCAGAGATTATAATCAGATGATTGTTTTACATATAATAGATAGTGCAGTTATAAGTCCTCTTATTCAGAATAAAGGAAAAAATATAGCTGATGTGGGAACAGGCGCAGGTTTTCCTGGATTAGTACTTGCTATACTTAATCCCGACGTGCATTTCACACTGATTGATTCTATTGCCAAAAAGCTGTCATTTGTAAGAACTGCTATGGTAACTCTTGATTTAAAGAACGTTACAATAATCAATGACAGATGTGAAAATATAAAGTTAGAAAACAAATTTGATTGTATCTTAAGTAGAGCTTTTGCCCCGCTTTGCAAGATAGTTGAATGGTGTAAAGATCTGTTGTCAGAAGAAGGTTGCTTTATTGCCATGAAGGCAAATTTGGATGAAAAAGAAAAGACCGAAATTCCAAATATATCAAAAATTGAACAGATTATAGATCTAGAAGTTCCATCACTAGATGCAAAAAGAATAGCGGTAATAATGAAGCTAAACAAGGAAGGAATTTAAATTGTCAAAGGTTATCGCTATAGCAAATCAGAAAGGTGGTGTTGGAAAAACAACCACCTGTGTAAATCTAGCAGCTTCACTAGCTGCAATGCAGAAAAAAGTTTTAGTAGTTGACTGTGATCCACAGGGTAATGCTACTATGGCTTCAGGTGTACTGAAGTTCGGCCTTGAAAAATCAATAACCAATGTGCTTATTGATGGACTCAACATAAAAGAAGCTGTTGTTGAGCAGACAGAAGGTAATTACTGCTTGATTCCATCAAATGAGGATTTGACAGCAGCTGAAGTTAATCTTCTGGATAAATATGGAAGAGAAAGTTTCCTGAAGAAGGCCCTGGATACCATCAAGGATGAATACGACTTTGTATTTATTGATTGTCCTCCATCCTTAAATATTCTCACAGTAAATGCATTCTGTGCTTCTGATTCAATACTGGTTCCTCTTCAGTGTGAGTATTTTGCTCTTGAGGGGCTCACCCTGCTGCTGGAAACTGTTGATCAGTTGGCTAATGCAATCAATTCAAAGCTTAAAATTGAAGGTATTTTAAGGACAATGTTTGACAACAGAAACAGACTTTCTACAGATGTTTCTGATGAATTAAAGCAGAATTTTGGTGATCTTGTATATGAGACCATTATTCCAAGAAACGTAAGACTAGCTGAGGCTCCAAGTTATGGAAAGCCTGCTATGTACT
>JBJFET010000147.1:0-5915 GCA_051891035.1 Succinivibrio sp.
TTACTGTTACCTTTATCAGTCTTATCGGATTCTCTGCAATGGCAGGAATGGTCGGTGGCGGCGGTATCGGTAACCTTGCTGTACAGTATGGTTACTACAGATACGAGACTGGTATCATGATCTTTACCATTATCTTACTAGTGATCATTGTGCAGTTTGCTCAGTTTGTTGGTGATTTTGTAGCTCGAAAGCTCACTCACTAGACGGGTAAATAAAAGATCTATGAAGGTTGCAGCTCTGTTGCAGCCTTTTTACGTATCTGATGCCCAGCTAACTGGCAAAAACAGAAAATAGCCACTGTATGCTATGTATCATGGTACAATTTTATAGATCAGCAACGACTATCTTTTATGAAAGTCCTATTTTTTCAGGTTATATCAAGAGAATAAAATGATTCAGTTAAGCGAAAGAACAAGATATTTTACAGATTCAGTTATCAGACGTATGACTAGAGTATGTAACCAGTACGGAGCAGTTAATCTGTCACAGGGCTTTCCTGATAATGATCCGCCAAAGGCTCTGATGGAGCGTTTGTCAAAGGTTTCATATGATGGTCCTCATCAGTATGCAATTACCTGGGGTAATCCTAAGACTCTTGATGCCCTGGCAGCAAAGATTGAGCATTTTACCTCTCTTAACATTGATCCTGCTAAAGAACTGTGTATAACCTGCGGCGGAACCGAGGCTATGATGTGTGCTGTAATGGCAACAATCAATCCAGGTGAAAAGATCGCCATCTTCTCACCATTCTATGAGAACTATGGAGCAGACTCTGTGCTGTGTGGTGCCACTCCTATATATGTTCCGCTTAGAGTTCCTGATTTCTCTTTTGATGAAAATGAGCTTGAAAAAGCATTTGCAGATGGAGCTAAGGCTCTTATTCTGTGTAATCCTTCAAATCCTTCAGGAAAGGTGTTTACAAGAGAGGAACTTCTGTCTATTGCCAGAATTGTTGAGAAATATGATGCATTTGTAATTACCGATGAGGTATATGAGCACATTATCTTTGAACCATATCAGCACACCTATTTTGCAACGCTGCCAGGCATGAGAGAAAGAACCATTATGTGTAACTCTCTGTCAAAGACTTATTCAATCACAGGATGGCGTTTAGGTTATGTATGTGCCCCTGAATACGTTATGGACAGAGTAAGAAAGGTTCATGATTTTCTGACTGTAGGTGCAGCAGCTCCTTTACAGGAGGCTGTGATTGCCGGTCTTACAATGCCTGATTCCTATTATCAGGAAGTTCGTGATCTCTTTACTCACAGAAAAGAGCTTTTCTGCAAGGGACTAGAGCAGATTGGCTTTAAGTTCTATGAGCCTCAGGGTACATATTTTGTGATGGTGGATATTGGCGAATTTGGTTATGAGTCAGACTATGAATTCTGTACTGATCTTGCAAAAGATGTGAAGGTTGGTGCGGTTCCAGGCTCATCATTCTTTAAAGAGAATGTAAACAACTATATGAGACTTCATTTTGCCAAGTCGGATGATACTTTAAATCAGGCATTGGATAACCTTTCAAAGATTAGAGACATCATCAAGGTAAGAGCTTAGGTTCTGTCATTCATTCTTCCCTGTCAGATTACTGATGGGGAAGTCAAACATCAAAATCCACATACAGCAGATCTGATTCAGATACAGCTTTAAATTGAAGATAAAGGGAAATTCTATTGGAAGGTGGCGGTGAGAACGGGATTCGAACCCGTGATACGCGTTAACGTATACACGCTTTCCAGGCGTGCTCCTTCAGCCACTCGGACATCTCACCAATTTTTGACTGCTCAATTGTACTAGATTCTAGATTTTTTGCAACTGTCAATTATCACTGTAGAAATGAAACTTGTACCTAAGGACAACTACTCCGGCTCTTTCCACGTTACATGATATAAGTTCCAGAGTCTGCCCTCTGCATGGTTTCTCTCCAGGCGCTCCCTTATATTCAAAGATGGAGTTAACCCCGCTCAGGCCATCAATTCCAGGATAGAGTACAAGGTACAGTTCATCAATAAGTCCCTGTGACAGAAAATCTCCATTTAGGATACCTCCTCCGCATAAGAGCACATTCTTGATGCCAAAGTCTGAATAGATGCTTTTTAAAGCCTTTTTAAGATCATGTCCGTCAGAACCTGCAAATGTATATGAAATCTCCCTTTCCTTAAGGTAGTCAAGATATTCCTGACTTGCTGTATCCTCTCCAAGAACAACAAGCAGTGTAGTACCCCAGATCTCATTGTTTTTGTAGGCTATGGTGCCGGCTGAATCAAATACTGCAGTTAACTGAGCATTTTCTCTGATTCCAAGAAAAGGTCTTGGATCTTCGATTTTAGTGTGAGTATTACAGGTAAACTGATCAGAGCAGTGATGCATGATAATAGTTTCCTTGCCAAGTAGCGAAATCTCTGGGTTTATTTTTGCCTTAGTCTGGTAATAGACATCAGGATCACCCTCTCCATCTCTGTCATAAAGTACAGACCACCTTGATTCATCAAGTCTGCCATCTAAAGAACTTTCCATGAGACAGGTAACTCTTTGAACAGTCATATCCATGAGATTAGCTCCGCTGTATGTTCAAACACTATGTTTTATTCTACATCAATTAAGTTCTTACTCAAGATCGCAAAAGGCTGGTTTATTATTTCAGTCACTCATATCTGAGACTTATTACATCAGATTGCGAGTATGAAATGCAGGATGTATATGATAAACATGATATAAATCGTATTTATTTGATATATCTTATAAAAATTACAGGATATTCAAAAAAAAATTTAAAAAACTGTTTGACATTGAAGGTTCTCTTAAATATAATTTCTTGCGTTCGGTGATTAGCGCAGTCTGGTAGCGCATCTGGTTTGGGACCAGAGGGTCGTAGGTTCGAATCCTACATCACCGACCATCTCTAGATCTTCTTCTTTTTTTCCTAAATGTATAGTTGAATGCGGAGTGAAATAGTATTTCACTACTTCTTTATGCTATTTGTCCAAAAAAATTTGTTTCTTTCTCTATTTTGTTGGTAGTACTGATTTTAGTTAACAATATTCATATTTTAATCACACTGACTTCAATGAGGATATATCTGAGTGGAAATTTGACTCTCTTAAAACTGCAGATCATATGTTTTATGGAGCAGGAAGCTTTGACTGCAATCTGCATAAGTGGAAACTCCCATCTTCAGTTGACAAGACTGACATGTTCAAGGGGACTCCAATGGAAAACAGTCCTCCTAACTGTTATTAAATTTTTTTATTAAACTTTAATAAGTTAACTTTGTTTTATATCAGTTTGTATCAGTAAAAGAGCCTAATATTATTTTGTGCATGGATAATGCCTGCGAGGTATTATTATGCACAGCACGGATTTAACATCATTTGAAAAAACTATAAGACTTCTGTCAGGCTATCTGTCAAATGATCTTGTCAGCTCTTTAGTTGAAGGTCATGTTGATGAAATCATGTTAAATCCTGACTCGTCAGTGTTTGTAAGATACTCCGACGGTCAGTCTCTTCTGCATTCGAGTATTGATGAGGGCTCAGCTCAGATTGTCATCAGACAGATTGCTTCACTCAATCATTCTGATATCAATGAGTTCTCTCCTATAATTGAATGCGAAATAGCCGATCTTAACGCCAGATTTTCGGCTGTACTTCCTCCATTGTGCAGATCACCGATCTTCTGTTTAAGATCACTGCATGCCCTGTCTCTGTCCTTAGATGATCTGTTAGCTTCATCTTTTATTACAAAAGAACAGTCAGAACAGATTAACAGGATCTTAAAGACCCGACAGAATATTGTGATCTGCGGTCCTACAGGCTGCGGAAAAACAAGTTTCATCAATTCGCTTTTAAAAAGAATTTCTGTACTTGAGCCTGAGAGCAGGATCATCTGTATTGAAGACACTCCTGAGCTTAAGGTTGACAATTCAAACTGTGTAAGTCTTGTAAGCAATCCTGATACCTCATTAAGTTCCCTTCTCAAGGCAACCTTGCGATTAAGTCCTGACAGGATTGTAGTAGGTGAGGTTAGATCAGAGGAAGCTCTTGATCTTGTTGATGCCCTGTCCACAGGTCATTGTGGTTCTCTATCTTCTGTTCATGCAGGCTCTGTTGAGCAGTGTATGGAAAGACTGAGAATGCTTATCAGCAAAAATCCAAAAGCTCCTGCAAATACTGACAGAATGATAGCCTCAGCTGTCAATGCTGTCATTGTTCTTAGCAGGAGTCCGACAAGACACGTAAGTCATATAGCCAGAATAACTGGATATGAGAAGGGTAGATTTGAATATGAATACCTAGGAGATATCTATGAATAACAGCTTTATCAGACTGTGCCTTATTATTGCCTTAAGTCTGCTTTTAAAAGATGCTCTTGCAGCTGACACCACATCTGGTACAGCGTTGCCTTATGAGTCATGGCTAAGGACAGTACAGAAGTCTTTAACCGGTCCTGTAGCCTTTTCTGTGGCACTTATCGGTATTGTCTGTTGCGGCGCAACCCTTATCTTTGCCGGAGGCGAGCTTGGCTCTTTCATGCGCAGAGTAATTTATCTGGTTATGGTTATGACTCTGCTTGTAGGCGCCAACACCCTGATGACCTCTCTGTTCAATGGTGCCAGTGTCGGTATAAGTGAGAACCTGCAGTCAGCTCCTCTTGTGTCCGAGGCTCTGATAGTTGATGCAGTAAATCCGCTAAATCACGATCCCCTTTTATCAGGTCAGGATAATGCGAGGGCACTTGCCTGATATGAAGGGTAATTCTCATCAGATACATCATTCTCTATTAAGAAGACAGACCTTTTTAGGCTGTGATAGAGAACTGTGTATGCTGCTGTGCTTTGTATGCCTGATTATCTGCATCTTCAGCTTTTCAGTTTTCTGTATTGTGCTCTCTCTGATGATGTTTGCTTCAGGCTACCTCCTGCTTTTGAAAATGGCAAAGGAAGATCTGTTCTTACGCAGGATCTATATGCGCAATATCAGATATCAGGAGTTTTATACGGCACAGAAGTATCTTCATATTAGGTTCTGAAAAAAGGAAATACATGAACTCGATTATAGTGGCTTTCTGCATAGCCTTTTCTTTTTGTGTCTTAGCTGCAGCTCTTGCAGTCGCATTCTGCAGCGTCAGAACCAGAAAGAGCATCAGACAGTACCCAAGCTTTACCGATCTGCTGATTTATTCTCATCTGTGCTCTGAAAATACGATTGCTCTAAAATCGGGGGCTCTGATGCGGGTATACGCCGTCAGTGCGCCTTCGATGCGCTATTCAAATGAGAATGCTGTTAAAACTCAGCAGGAAAACATCAGCAGAGCCTTAAAAAAGCTCAACGGCAATTTCACAGTGAATGTTGATTATATCCGTGAATCTGCAATGAGCGAGAAGCTGTCTTTGAATACTCAGATAGAAACAGCTGACAGGTTTATTTCTCTGCGTGAACAGAGTCTGATAAATGATTCTACCTATAATGTAAGATGCTATCTGTCTCTTACCTACAGACCGACTCTGTTAAATCTCAGGGGATCGTTTAAAAAAACATTTTTTAAAAAACGTGCTCAGTCTGATAATGAGTCTTATGACAGAATGTATCTAAAAGAGTTTGAGGATGCGCTAAATGCTGTCAAAAATGCTCTGGATAACGGTCTTATCCTAAAGGAATGCTCCTTTTACAAAAAGGACGGCTGTCTTTATCATGAGGCGGTTGATTATATCTATGGCTGTATCCATGGCACAAATCAGAGGGTCAGAATTCCCTCAAGGCCATTCTTTCTTGATTCAGTTTTAAGTCCTTCTGATTTTTATACAGGTACGGTTCCCATGATTGGCTCAAAGTCTGTCATAGTGGTTGCAATCGAGGGAATGCCTGAATATTCCTATTTTGATATCTTAGGCCGCCTGAGCCGTCTGCCTTTTT
>JBJFET010000148.1:0-26178 GCA_051891035.1 Succinivibrio sp.
AAGCACAATAAATCTTTTGATGAAAGAAACCGTAAGTTCAGCAAGCTTATGTTCTGCTGTTCGCTGTGCAGTTTGGTATGGATAGGAGTTCTGATTGTAGATTACTGGATCTACTCGTAGGATATAAAACTCAAAATACAGGAAATACCTGATTATATTAAGAGTGAACAAACAGTAAAGATAGGAATTAATAGAAGCTTTGTTAGAGAATCATTATGTTAAAAGACTGGCTAAGTGAAATCAGATTAAAATCTCTTCTTCTAGCATCAACAAACTGTGCTTTAGGCTGTGCTTTGGGCTATTACTATGGAAATGTGAACCTGTATACGGTTATTTGCGGAATACTGATCATTGCAACAGGTGTTTTATTACAGATTCTTAGCAATTTTGCAGATGACTATGGTGATGCCTGCAAGAGTGCAGATGGTCCTAACAGATTAGGTCCTGTAAGAGCAGTAATGCTGGGGTCTATTTCTCTTACTACTCTTAGAAAGAGTATGGCTACCGTTACTCTGATGGCTACTGTAAGCGGTGCTTTGGCCCTGTACCTTTGCATCGGTAACAATCTTGAGCTGCTTTCATGGTTTGCCTTTTTAGGAGTTGGCGCAATCCTGGCTGCAATTTTCTATACCATAGGTATTGCTTACGGATATAAAGGTTTTGGTGATGTTGCCGTATTCATTTTCTTTGGTCTTGCTGCTGTTTTAGGTTCACAGCTTCTTATTATGGGAGCAGGATCTCAGGGTATTGACATTTTTCCTGACACAATCTTCCTTAGCATTGCAGTTGGAATTCAGTCTGTTATGGTGCTGCATGTGGCAGCAATGAGAGATATTGTCGAAGACAGACTGTCAGGAAAGAAGACCATTGCTGCAAGGCTTGGAGCTAAGATGTCGGCAACATACCTTATCTGTCTGTATGTTGCTTCAGCTGTACTGTCATTAAGTGCCTGCTTCATGTCGCACAAATTCTGGGAATGCGCTATGGTTGGAATTGCTCTGATCCCCCTTGCAGCAGCAACTTACAGAGCATCTGTTCACTGTGAAGATGGCAAGGCCGTTGCAAAGGAAAGAAAGTTTACCTTGATAGGCTGTGCTATTCACAATATAGTCTGGATGGTTCTTCTTACAGTTGATTTTTGGTTCTACTACTGATTAGAGCATCAGAACACAAATCAAACTGTTTTACATATGCTCTTGTGTATAAAGCAGCGTTTATACTTTGTAGAACATCTTTGTAAAACACAGCAGAACCGGCAGAATTTCCAGTCGGCCTAGGATCATATCCACGCTAAAGAGCATACACAATCCATCTGACACATTACTGAAGTTTGAAGATGGATTAAGTGTTGTTCCCATTGCAGGACCTACATTTGACAGACATGAAATAGTCGCGGTAATGGCATCTCCCATGTCCAGTCCTAAAGAGCAGGCAATGGCACTTGACAGCATTGCTATCAGAATATAGGACACAAGATAGGTAATTACAGAAGACAGAGTTCCAGGATCAATTGTTTTGCCCTTAAAACGAGGCTCACTGACAATGTGCGGATGGATCAGTTTCTGCAGCTGAGTCCTGAACATTGAAATACAGATCTGAATTCTGAATGTTTTGATTCCTCCTGTGGTAGATCCTGAACATCCTCCCACAGAGAGAATAAAAAGAAACATAATTGATGAAAAGGAATTCCACAGGGTAAAATCCTCAAGAGAATATCCTGTGGTTGAGGTAACCGCAATCACATTAAAGAATGAGATTCTAAAAGCCTTTTCCAGATCGTAATTGTTGATAAAGATGAGTGAAAGAGCAACAGCGGTTGCAACTAGGAAATTCAGACTTAGAAAACCTCTTACCTGCTGATCTTTGAAAAGCTGCTTAAAATTGCCCGACAGCGAAGAGAGAATGAGCAGGAACGGGAAGCTTGATATTAGCATGAATCCCATTGTTACATACTGTATGAATGGAGTAGTTTCATTCATTGAGGCATCTGAGGATGACATACCACCAGTAGCTACTGTGCACATGGCAGTAGTAATTCCATGAAACAGATCCATTCCTCCTAGCACATAGAAAAACGTGCACAGAACCAGAATGGCAACGTACCAAATAAACAGTGAAATAATCATTGTTTTCAGGTGCGGTGTGAATTTTGCCGAATCATCAAAAGACTGAGATTCCGTTTTAAAGATACTCATTCCACCCATTGCTGAAATAGGTAGAATTACCACAGCCAACGCAACGAATCCTACGCCTCCTATGTACTGCAGAATTGCTCTCCACAGCAGAATTGCCTGAGGCCTTGTTTCAAGACTGGTGATTACAGTTGCGCCTGTGGTGGATAAGCCGGAACAGGCTTCAAATATAGACTGATAGAAATTCAGATCAGGCAACTGATAGTAAAATGGAATTGCAGATACAAGAGAAACGATGACCCACAAAGATGTAGTAAACAGAAACAGCTCTCTAAGTGAAGGTGACTGTCCGGACTTTTTTCCGAAGGCCTTGCATATGAAGGCGATAGCAAGTCCTATTGCACCTGTTGCAACAAAGGCGCTCATGCCACTTGTATCATTGTAAACGGCATACATTGCAGGGATAAAGGCTACCAGACCAAAAAGGAAAAGAGCCGGTGCAAGCAGTTTTGCTACTAATCTGAAATCTATTACCACTTTGGAATCCAAAAAGAGAATGGTCTGCAGTATCTTACAAGCTTTCTCATCTGAGAATGATCATCAAGATATGCGATCAGTCTGTCGTTATCCTCAAACACGAAATTATCATCAAGAGGAAGGATCTTTTTACCTCTTACCACAAGTCCAAGACTGACGCCTGCAGGCAGATTCAGTGATTCAACTTTTTTGCCAACCATTTTGCTGGTGATTTTTGAGCCTTTCAGAATAAACTCGATAGCTTCAGATTTTCCCTGTCTGTACAGATGTACGTTCTCAACGCCCTCCTGTCTGATAAGTGAAAGCAGGGCAGAAATAATTGAGTCTTTAGGGAATACGAAGTTATCAATATCAGTCTTGTCCTTCGATGTTAAGTCGGCAAAGGAATCTCCTCTGATTAGGGTCAGTGTCTGAACATTATGGACTCTCTTGATAATCAGAGAAGTCATAATGTTGGTTTCATCCTTTGGAGTGGCTGCAATGTAGAGATCGCTTTTATCAAGGTTTTCTTCTCTCATGAAATCCATATCCATAGGATCGGCGTTATAAACTTCAACCTGAGAATCATGCAGCGCAAAAGCGGTTCTCTTTGCTCTTTGAGGATCAGCTTCTATAAGTTTCACGTTGTATCTTTCAGACAGTGATCGGGCAAGAGAATCTGCAACGTGTGTGCCACCAGAGATGGTAATGTTTCTGTCACCTGTAGACAGTTTTCTTAAAGCAGAAAGCTGTGACAGAGCTCTGTCTCTTTCGCAGCAGAAAACGACTTCATCATCAATCTGGAACACTTCTTTATCAAGATCGCTCAGATACTTCTCATTGCGATAGATTGCAAGTACGCTTGCCTTGCCGTCGTAGCTTGAAAAATATCTGATACTCTTTCCTAAGAGCTTTCCTCCAACATCAACCTTTGCTGATGCTACGATTATTCGTCCGTCACAGAAAGAGCCTATTTCACTGAGTCCTGGTAGATTAATCATTGCCATGATGCTCTGAGTAACAATATGCTCAGTCGCAATAATATGATCAATAGGAATACTGTTATGACCGAAAAGATCTCCTGCTTCCTGAAGGTAATCAGCAGAACGGAGTCTTGCGATTTTTCTTGGAATATTGAAAAGGAACTGTCCAACGCAGCAGGCGGTAATATTTGCTTCGTCATCAGAGGTTGTAGCAACAAGCAACTCAGTATTTTCTGCTCCAGCTCGTCTTAGAGTTGATGGGGAGGCAGGATTTCCTGCAACCACTCTCAGATCGATACGGTTGGCAATTTCAGCTAGAGCGTCTGAATCAGTATCTGCAATGGTTACAGCATGACCTGCATTAACCAGATATTTCGCCAGTTCGATACTAACGTCGCCTGAGCCTAGAATAATAATTTTCATACTTATTCTTTAATAAACCTTGCGTAGAAGAAACCGTCCGAGCCGTTTTCACCAGGAAGCCTCTGATATGAGCTAACAGTCTGTCCATTCATATCAAAAGGAAGTGTCCTTGCATCCTTGTGCCTGTCAAGGAACGCCCTTACCTGCTCCTCGTTTTCTTTTTTCAGAATGGAACAGGTTGTATAAACCAGAATACCGCCAGATTTCAGCAATGAAAACGCATTATCCAGAATGTTCTTCTGAGTGACAACAAGACTGTCAATATCCTTTTTTCGTCTTAGCCATTTTATATCGGGATGGCGTCGGATCACTCCTGTTCCAGAACATGGAGCATCCACCAGAATTCTGTCATATTCATCTTTCAGACCCTGAGAAGACTGACTCAGATCCATTGCCAGAAACTTTGCTTTTCTGTTTAGCCTTTCAAGATTTTCCTTTGCACTATCAAGCCTTTTTTCATCAATGTCAGTACATGTCAGATCAGCACTAGGGCAGATATCCAAGATGTGAGCGCTTTTGCCTCCAGGAGCTGAGCAGGTATCAAGAACTGTGCATCCTGGCACCAGATTCAACAGAGGAGAGGCCAGTGAAGCTGCAAGATCCTGCACAGACACATACCCCTCTTCAAAGAACGGCAGCTTGAAGACGTTGACTGGATGTGACAGGAGCAGTGTACAAGGGCTCTCTTTAACCAGACTAGCTTCAATAGAACATTTTTCAAGCTCTTTTAAATAGTCTTCAGTTGAAATTCTGGAGTTTTCAACTCTCAGATACATCGGAGCATGCTCATTCGAGTTGCGCATGATATCAAGTGTCAGCTCTTCTCCGTAGCAGGTTTTCAGCTCCTCATAAAGCCAGGTTGGGAATGACTGTTCAACGCAAGGATCGGTACTGTGCACAAGGTGAGAACCTTCACGGAGGAAACGTCTTAGTACTGCATTTACAAGTCCGGTATATGCTCTGCAGCTGCATAACGAGCAGGCGCCTACCGTAGCGGCTACAACAGCATGAGCTGGTACTCTTGTGAAGATTATCTGGTATATGGCGCAGATAATTAAAGCTCCGGCCACATTCATGCGTGGCTTCAGGTTTTCCTCAAGCAGTGTGTTGAGAGTTGTTGAGAGAAGTCTCATGTGCCTTAGGGTACCAAAGACGATTTCCTGAACAAAAGCTCTGTCTCTGTCATCTAGATCTTTTGTGTACAAAGGAAGAACGTCAGATAAGGATCTTCCTTCCCTTACTGCACTGACACACAGTGCAGCTGCTGCACGTGAAGGGGCTCCCTGAGAAACGGCAGGAGCTTTTTTTGAAGGAGCTTTCCTAAATGGTTTCTGAGAAAAAGGCTTTTTACCAAAAGTCTTCCTGCTATCTATTCTTTCAGACAAACTGCATTCCTACCTTAAAATCATCTTTTTTAGATCTTGCAAGATCTGCTGCTCTTACAGGTCCTTTTCCTGGAGCCTGAATAGTTATCAGTCTTATAACCCCGTTTGCGCAGGCGACATTTATCCCTTTCTTGTCTATGCTGACTATACTGCCAGCAGGCAGCTCAGTCGTTTCCTCAGGATTAGTCTCTGACATAAAGATTTTATATTTAACATCGTTCAGAACAGCTGTAGCTACAGGCCATGGGTTAAGTCCCCTTATTGTTCTGTCTACGGTCTGAGCTTCCTGATTGAAGTCAATCTCTGCCTCATCTTTTGAAATCTTTCTTGCATAGGTCACAAGAGCCTCATCCTGAGCAGTAGCCTGCATATTATCATTGAGGATCTCAGGAATAACCCTTACCAGCTCATTTGCACCAAGCTGTGCTAGTCTTTCAAAAAGACTTTCTGAGGTGTCTTGTGAGGTTATTTTTGAGCTGACAGTAGAATAGACATCTCCTGCATCAAGCTTAAGCCCGACCTTCATGATAGAAATTCCGGTTTCCTCCTCCCCATCAAGAAGAGCTCTCTGAATTGGAGCTGCCCCTCTGTATTTTGGCAGTAGTGAACCGTGCACATTGATACATCCGTGTACAGGAGCATCAATTACTCTTTGAGGAAGAATGATACCGTAAGCTACTACAATACAGAGATCAGCCTTATGTGATTCAAATTTTTTAATATCTTCCTCATTCCTGAAGTTTTCTGGTGTATAAACTTCAATTCCGTTCTCAAGAGCAATTTTCTTGACAGGAGACGGTGTCAGCCTGTGACCTCTTCCGGCAGGTCTGTCTGGCTGAGTGTAAACTGCAACGGGTATGATCCCGGTGTCTAACAGTTTCTGTAAATGAGTTGCGGCAAAATCAGGTGTGCCGGCAAAAATAATCCTATTCTGCATTATTCACCATGGAGCGATTTTTCATATTTCTCGTATTTTTTGTGCAGTCTCTCTCTTTTCATTCTTGAGAGTTTATCCACAAATACTTTTCCCTGAAGATGATCAATCTCATGCTGAAGACATATGGCAAGCAGTCCGTCAACATTGTCAAACTTGCACTGTTTACCGTCTGCATCCTGATATTCTACAGTGCATCTTGGGTATCTTTGTACCGTGTCCTGATATCCAGGTACTGACAGGCAGCCTTCCTGAGAGTCAACAACATCACCTTCAAGTGCAGTAATCTTAGGATTGACAAGCACGTACTTGTTCTTGCCCTGAGAACCATCCTCCTCAGGGATATCTATAACGACAATATTCTTGTTTACAGCAATCTGCGGACCGGCAAGACCGATTCCCTCATGCTTGTACATTGTCTCAAACATGTCTTCGACCAAAGCCTTGAGCTCACTGTCAAATTCAGTTATGTCAGTATTCTTTCTTCTTAGAATTTCGTTTGGATAAACTATTACTTCTCTTATTGCCATTTTTTACTGTCTCCGTTGGCTTAATTTTACCATTAGTAGTAAATTTTTGCTTGTTTTGTGAGATCATAGTCTGAATATTAGCAGGAATCGTCTTATGGACAGTAATGACACAGTATTAGAAGAGGGGATGCCCTGTCCCCTGTGCGGACAGCCTCTGGTTATAAGAAGCTCAAGCCATGGTGACTTTTTAGGATGCTCAAACTATCCTTTATGTTCATTCCTAAAACCGATAGGAGTTATCCATTCAGTAGTAGATCTAGGACCTGTTGATGCTCCCTGTCCTCGCTGTGGCAGTATGCTGATGGTCAAGAAAGGCCGTTTCGGTATCTTCATCGGTTGCTCTGACTATCCAAACTGTAGCTATGTGCACAATCCTCAGGAAAGGCTTGAGTTAAAGTGCCCGTTGTGTAAAAAAGGAGAACTTGTTCAGAGATCAAGCAGATCTGGCCGTGTTTTCTATGCCTGCTCAAACTATCCGGACTGTACATTCTCAACACCTGGCAAGCCTGCAGATAAAATCTGTCCTACCTGCTCATTTCCGGTGATGTATGAAAAGAAATTCAAGGCTGGAGTTGGACTGGTCTGTGCAAATACTCTATGTGCTAGCAGAAAGAAGAGAAAACATCTGATAATTCGCCCAAACCAATAGAGCGTGGTAGAATCTACAAAAAGTTAAGAGGATAAGATATGTCTAAAGCATTTGTTTCAATTATTATGGGATCTGATTCAGATCTTCCTTTATTAGAAAATACCATGGCAGTTCTCAGGGGATTTGGAATTCCTTATGAGGCAAGGGTAGCTTCAGCCCACCGTACTCCTGATGTTGTCAGCAGCTATGTGGCTGATGCTGAAAAGAGAGGCTGTGCTGTGTTTATTGGAGCTGCAGGCCTTGCCGCTCACCTTGCCGGTGCCATAGCAGCAAGAACCACTCGTCCTGTAATTGGTATCCCTTGTGATGGAGGTCCACTCTCTGGTGTTGATGCCCTGTATTCAACTGTTCAGATGCCTGGCGGAATTCCTGTTGCTACAGTTGCAGTAGGTAAGGCCGGAGCTAAGAATGCCGCATATCTTGCAGCTCAGATTATTGCTCTTACAGACAGCCAGATTGATGCAAAGGTAAAGGCTGACAGAGCCAAAGCTTCTGAAGATGTAATGAAAAAAGACGCTGCCTTGCAGGAAAAACTTAAGTCTCTGTAATGACTATACATACAGACAGTGTTAAGGAGGCAGCACAGGTTATTCGGCAGGGTGGAGTCATTATCTGTCCTACAGAAGGAGTATACGGTATAAGCTGTTCTGTCTTTAACGAAGAAGCTGTAAGCAGAGTAATTGCCATAAAACAAAGAGATGTAAGCAAGGGTCTCATCATTGTAGACAGTGCGCTAGACTGTCTTAATCAGTATATTGCCTTTGATAGAATTGATGACATTTCCCTGGGGCTTATAAAAAAGATGTGGCCTGGTCCTCATACCTTTGTGCTTCCTGTTAATGACAAACTCAAGACTGCAGCTATAAGAGAAAATCGTACTGTTGCTGTGAGAATAACCGCTTTTGATACTCTGTCACAGCTTTGCTCCATAGCTCAGGTTCCAGTTATCTCGACAAGTGCAAATATTTCAGGACAGCCTGCTACTGATAGTTTGGACAGGCTTGATCCTGATCTCTGTAACAGAGTTGATCTGGTTTTAACCCTGCCATGCTCAGGACAGAGTGAACCTACATCAATTTATGATACTCAAACTCGGAAGTTAGTTAGAAAAGGACCTCATTGGATAGAATAAATGACAGATAAGTATGCGGTATTTGGCAATCCTGTAGAGCATTCAATGTCTCCTCAGCTGCATTCATATTTTGCAAAGACAACCTCTCAGGATATGGAGTATGGAAAAATCCTAGTCGAGGAGAACTCATTTGTAAAAACAGCAGATGAGTTTTTCAGAAACGGAGGCAGAGGCTGCAACGTAACAGTGCCATGTAAAATGGATGCATATTCATATGCAGATCATCTGAGCGATTATGCAAAGATGGCAGGAGCAGTTAATACCCTCAAACTGCTAGATGATGGCAGTATCCTAGGTGACAATACTGATGGTCGTGGACTGTGTGAGGATTTAAAAAGACTGAACTGCCCCCTAAGATCATCTAAACTCCTGATTATAGGTGCCGGCGGTGCCTCAAGAGGAATAATCAAACCTCTGCTTGAAACAGGTGTAGAGTCTGTAACAATAGTCAACAGAACCCTGTCAAAAGCGCAGGATATTGCTTCCCTGTTTGAAGATAAGGTATCAGCAGTAACCTTTGATAATACTGATGACTGTTATGATGTAATCATCAACGCTACCTCAGCTTCTTTGCAGAATGTACTGCCTCCTCTTGAGGATAGAATAATTGCCAGAGCCAGATTTGTTTATGATCTGATGTACAGAAAAGGTGGTTCGACTATATTTACCGAGCGCGCAAAGAGCCTTGGGGTAAACTGTTCTTATGATGGTTTTGGTATGCTGGTAGGTCAGGCTGTTTTAAGTTTTGAACTCTGGCGAGGATGCAGACCAGATTTTGCATCAGCAATTGAATACTTTGCAAATGATAAGAATCAGGATAGAAGATAATTCTCCCTTAAAGGAAGACGCTCTGCTTGTACAGTCACTCCTTGACAGGATCTCTGTTCCTGATGAGATCAGTGACTCAATTGTTGTAAATGTAGGCAGACAGGCTGTGCTCTGCTTTGCGGATAATGATATCTGTTCAAATGAATTTACAATTGATCTGTTTAATGACAAGCTTCTGTGGAGACTTAACCATAGCGGAAAAAACTCAGAGCCTGTCTGTAGAGCTGTAATCGGAAAACTTAGCTGCCCCGTGGTCTTTGATGCTACAGCAGGACTTGGTCGTGAGAGCATGATCCTGCAGTCTGCAGGAGCTAATGTAACCATGTTTGAAAGAAATCCGGTTATCTGGCTTCTATTAAGATCAGCAATGGTAAATTCTGAGAATAATCCTGACGTTTTAGCTTCACTAAAGAACGGTCTTCCTAAGCTTGCAGGTCTTGGATCAGTAAAAGATCATTATCTTGAGGGGCATCTGAATTACAGACCTCAGGTTGTTTACTATGATCCTATGTTTCCGGAGAGGAAAAAGAGTGCTCTTGTCAAAAAAGAGATGAGGGTTTTTCACATTCTTGCAGGAACTGATCCTGATACACTCGAATATGCTAACTATCTTTGCACAGTAGCAACACATCATCTTGTTGTAAAAAGACCAAAAGACAGCCCCCCACTTGAACTTATCTGCAGAAGAAGCAGTTTTATAGATGGAAAGGCCTGCCGTTTTGACTGTTATTTCTGTTCGTGATTGATGTGGCTTAAATCCCAGAATCCAGCCTCAAAAAAACAGGCCAGAGCGTTCCTGTCTGAAGACAGATAGGTGTAAAGTTGCAGAACCTTATTGTCATCTGCGCATAGGTTTACGATGTAGTACAGGATCTGATCATAGTATTCATCTGGAACCAGCCAATACGAACCGGTGGCCTTGCCGTCTCTCATAATGACAGGTTTTGTCATGAATCCAGCCTGAACATTTCCACTGCTGACCAGTGAATATGCCTGAAATTCATGTTCGGTTCTGTAGATCCTGCTTTTTAGGTAATCTGTTGGGAAGGTCTTTCTTTTTGCAATCTGTCCTGCAGTAAAACCTACAGCTGACAGATTCTGTTTTGGCATTGCCAGTGATTTCAGTTTCTTCTTTTTAATGACGCTGATGTCTTTGGCAAAAAGCTCCTTATCTGCAGACCAGAGAATGAGTGGAGCTTTGACAAAAGCTCTGTAACTGCTGTAGGTGGTTTTTCCGGTCTCAATCAGCAGTACCGGCAGTTTTTCTTCGTCTGCAATAACAATAGAGCAGCTGTTCTTCTCATTTGAATTGCTTATGGTTGCTGACAGCTCTTCAAATGAGGCGTAATAGGTTTTAAAGTAAAAAGGTGCAATATGCTTAACCTTCTCTAGTGCTGAATATACCTGTGGTACAGCACATACTGTCATGTTCTTTGCTGAAACAAGCTTTGGCAACAGCAAAAGCAGTATCAGTCCAAATGCTATCTGAAAAGATTTTTTTCGCATGAGATCAGCCTTTTGGTAATTTCTTCACTTGAACCGGAATTGCGAAGTTTATTGGCAAATCCAGGCTCGCTTAACAGTAATGACAGATTGGACAGCAGGTTGATGTGTGAAGCTCCATCATCTGGTGTGGCAATTAAAAAGAACAAATCACAAGGTTTGTTGTCTGATGCTCCACACTCAATAGGGGTTTTCAGAGTTGCCACTGCAAGTGCGCATCGTCTTACATAAGAGCCTCTCGTGTGAGGAATTGCAATTCCGTGGGCGATTCCAGCTGGATTTACGGATATTTTTTCTTTTATTCCATTGATGAACTCATGTTTGGAAGTGATAGCTCTTACATCATAGAGTCTGTCAGTCAATACCCTGATGATTTCATCAAGATTGTCACTTTTTAACCTATTGATCACACAGTGTTCATCAATTGCATATCTTACAGAGTTAAACTTCTCCTTGATCTGAAGCTTATTGTTATGGGCAAAGTTTGCAATGGCATTGAGAATATTCTCAAAGAAGCTTCCATGCAGCTTGTAGTACGGAAGGTAGACAAGAAGCATTGCAATACTGCAGATGGCGACAATCATGATACACAGATAAATCGAGTACATCTGATTGGTCATCGTCTCATTTTTAACAAAGATATCTGCAAAAGAGAAAGACAGTCCTGTAATGATGATAATGAAAAAGAATCCGAATTTTGCAGAAAGAGTCTGGATTGAAAAAGACATACACTCTGATCTGAATCCAAACTTGAATTCGCTGTAATCAGCGCAGTCAGCAGTCATCACCGTTGTTGAGCATAAAGACAGAGCAAAACCGCAGACACATACTGAAATCAGGAACCCGATAACTGGAATATACAGCATATTTGCCAGATTCAGCACAAACATGGAAGTAAAGCCGAAAATTGGCAGAATGATTGAAATAATGAATACTGCTTTTCTTGAAGTAAGTGTAACAAGAGGTCTGAAAAGCAGCAGGCTTACAGCCGCAGTAATTATCCATGGAATATGAATGGTATTGAATATGTATTCGTCGTTAGCGATGTTTTTCTGAATCAGAATAAAGTAGTTATATGAACAGACAAAAACACTAAGAGAAATCTGCTGCAGGATAGTAATTGCAAAGGTAATAAGCATCTGATCATTGCCAAGAAAGGCACTTAGAGCTTTCCTGAAATAGATCCTCTCTTTTCTTCGGGTCTGTTTTTTATAGCAGACTGCAAACACAATCGCAGATATCGCTACTATCAGACCGAGTACAAGAGAGCTTATATTGAAATTTCTCTCAGGAATTGTTTGGGCGATTTTAGGCAGAATATGGTTTGCAGAAAAGATCTTTGAAAAAATTATCAGGGTGACGGTAAAACCGATAAGAGTGGACAGTCTAGCGACTGATGACACTGTTTCTCTGATTTTATTTCCTGTTCCAAATATGGCAAGCATAGACCATGATGAGAGGTCTAGCAAAGAGAAGGATACTGACCATAGAATGAAGCAGATAACAGAATAGAATATCTCAAATGAAGTTGAAACAATATGTGGAACATTAAACATCAGAGTTAATGCCACAGCGTTTATCAGTCCGCCTGTGATAATGAAAAAGCGGAATTTGTTTACATTAAATACAGATGCGAATACATCCATCAGCATTCCGATGAAAGGCTCTTTAATCAGATCTGCAACTTTTACTAAAAGAAGCATAGGTACAACCATGTTCAATGGCAGACTCAGTACCTTAGCCAGATATAAAAAGTAAAAAGAAAGGACAAAATAATATACAGAATCTCTAGTTACTGAAATAAGACTGTAAGGAAGAGAAATCTTTAATAGCTGATTTGATGTAAACATATCTATAGCAGTTTTAATTTTCAAAAAAACAGGCTAATGATACATTTTTTTGTGAGCTTCGTTAAGAAATTTTATTTGACGGGGATTTTGATTTGCTTTGGATCAAAATCCCCGCTAAAAGACGGACTTTTACTCAACTGTTACAGATTTTGCCAGATTTCTTGGCTGATCTACATCTGTACCATTGATAACTGCGCAATGGTAGGCTAGCAGCTGCAGAGGGATTGTAAAGAGTAGCGGCTGTAGTATCTCAGGGCAGTTTGGTAAAGAGAGTTTGCGAGTCTGAGGATCATCCTTGATAGTTGCATTTTCAGAAATGAAGATGTATAGGAGAGCACCTCTTGCGCGTACCTCTTCCACATTTGAAATGAGCTTATCAATAAGAGAGTTGTCAGGAGCAACTACAACTACTGGCATTTCCTTGTCAATAAGTGCGATAGGACCATGTTTCAGCTCTCCTGCTGCATATCCTTCTGCATGGATATAGCTGATTTCTTTGAGTTTTAATGCTCCCTCAAGAGCGATAGGGAACATCACACCACGTCCGAGGAACAGGCAGTGCTGTTTACCTGAGAACTGCTCGGCAAGTTCTGAAATATCCTTGTCGCACTTTAAGAATTCTGAGGTTAATGCAGGAAGCTTTCTCAAATCATCAAGGATCTGATTGAATCTCTGCTCAGAAATAGATTTTTTCTGTTTACTGATGATAAGAGACAGAAGCAGCAGACTTAACAGCTGTGCGGTAAATGCCTTAGTTGATGCTACACCGATTTCTGCACCTGCCTTTGTAAACAGAGTGTAATCAGATTCTCTTACAAGAGAAGATCCGTTTACGTTACAGATTGAGAGAGTTTTTTTGTATTTCTGCTCTTTGGCTAGTCTTAATGAAGCTAGTGTGTCAGCTGTTTCACCAGACTGTGAAATGGTAATAAACAGGCTGTTATCTCTGACTACAGCTTTTCTGTATCTGTATTCAGAAGCGATTTCAACACTAGTTGAAATACCGGTTAAGTCTTCTAGCCAGTATTTTCCGACAATACCTGCATGATATGAGGTACCACAGGCTACAATCTTGATAGAATCTATGTCTGAGAAGGTCTTATCGTCAATTCCGACTACGGTCTCAAGAGATATATCATTGCCGTTAAGTCTGCCGATAAGGGTATTCTGTAAAGACTGTGGCTGCTCAAAAATCTCTTTTTGCATATAATGACGGAACTGCCCCTTAGAGATGCTTTCAGCATCAAGATCGGATTCGACTACAGTTTTGCTTACTTCCTTTCCGTCTACTGTATAAACCTTTACTGATTCAGTTGTCAGAACTGCAATCTCATTCTCTTCAAGATAAATGAAGCGTCTGGTTACAGGCAGGAGTGCAAGAGTATCTGATGCAATGAAGTTTTCTCCGATTCCAAGTCCAACAATTAAAGGTGAGCCAGAGCGGGCTGCATATAATGTTGAAGGATCATTTCTGTCAATAAGAGCTAATCCGAATGAGCCTTTCACATCTTTTAGTGCGGCTTTGAAAGCCTCAAGCAAATTCTGCTCTTTTTGTAGATGTCTGTGAATAAGGCAGACTAAAACCTCTGTATCAGTCTGTGACTTGAACTCGTACCCCGCTTCGATGAGCATCTGCTTTAATTCTGCAAAGTTCTCAATAATACCGTTGTGTACCAGCGCAAGATTATCACAGATATGAGGGTGGGCATTAATCTGTGATGGAATACCATGGGTTGCCCACCTTGTATGTGCAATACCGGTAAAGCCAGGACAGCCCTTCTCTTTTACGGCTTCCTTAAGATTCTTTACTTTACCTGTGGTTTTAATGCAGTTAAGATTAGAACCCTCAATTGTACAGATGCCAGCGCTGTCATAGCCTCTATATTCCAGTCTGGATAGTCCTTCTAGAAGGATTTGAGATACATTTCTCTGTGCAACAGCACCAACAATTCCGCACATAATACTACCTATTGATTTTTATGATCAAAACATGCACTGAGGGAAAAGGTCCGCCAGTCTCTTTTTGAATTCTATCAGAATGAAGATACGAAAATAAATTGCTAAAAAATCATTCTGAGGAATTTTTACTTTTTGATTTTTCTTGGTCTGCAGTAGTTTTTTACAACAGCAGTCTGAGCTCTGCTAAGAACAAGATCATTCTCTTCCATTACTGTATGCTTGGTTACAGTTGTTCCTGCCGCCACCGTAACTCCCTTCTTTATGGAAACAGGTGCTACAAGCTGAGAATCAGAACCGATAAATACGTCGTCTCCGATTTCAGTCCTGAACTTGTTTGCTCCGTCGTAATTGCAGGTTATGGTTCCAGCACCGATATTCACATCACGTCCGATATCTGCATCACCAAGGTATGACAGATGTCCAGCCTTGGTTCCCAGTCCAAGATGAGCATTCTTGCACTCAACAAAGTTGCCCACATGAACGTCATCCTCAAGAACATTGCCAGGACGTAGTCTTGCAAAAGGTCCTATTGTAGTTCTCTGTTTTAGCTGAGAATTTTCCATTACTGTGTAAGGGGAGATTACAGAGTTGTCTCCGATTGTCGTGTTCTTGATAACACAGCCTGCACCAATAACTACGTTGTTGCCTAATGTGACGTCTCCTTCAAAGATGCAGTTGATATCAATAAACACATCTTTTCCTGTCTGCAGGTTTCCTCTTAGGTCAAATCTTTCAGGATCTGCCAGTGTTACACCTGACAGGAGTAGCTTATTGGCAGCTCTGCGCTGATAAAGTCTTTCCACCGAAGCTAACTGTACGGTTGAATTGATACCTGAGAGTATTTCAAAGTCAGGAGCAATATACAGGTTAACCTTTTGACCGTCAGAAGATAAAAGTCCTGCCAGATCGGTAAGATAGTATTCTCCCTGATTATTGTTGTTTTTAATAAGGGGCAGATACTTTGACAGAATTTCTGCGGTGCTTACAATAATGCCTGTATTAATCTCATTAACTTTCTTCTGCTCATCATCAGTGTCTTTTTCTTCTACAATCTTCTCAAGACATCCATCTTTCTTTCTGATAATTCTTCCGTAGCCGAAAGGATCTGGCACAACTGCACTTAAAACTGACAGAACATTTCCTTCAAGAGACTTTACAAATTCATTTAGCAGATCAGCAGGGGTTAATGGGGTATCGCCATAAAGAACCAGTACGTCAGAACTTCTGTCAATTTCAGGCAGAGCACAGGCAACTGCATGTCCGGTACCAAGCTGTTCTTTCTGAATTGCAACTTTAATTTTGTTTTTTAGGCTGTCAGGAAGAGATGCTATCATCTGTTCTACAAGTTCTGCCTGATGCCCAAGCACAACATGAATTGCCTTTGGGGAGAGCAGTGCTGCTGTTTCTATTACGTGCTGCAGCATAGGCTTATTTGCTACCTTATGTAACACCTTAGGCAGATTTGAATACATTCTTTTGCCTTTGCCGGCGGCGAGAATAACAACTTCAAGAGACATAGTTACTTCCTGTTATTTCTGTCTTTTATGTATGCATAAACAATAATTGCAATTCCAAGAATTATAAATGGAATAGACAAGAATTGCCCAACATTAAAAATAGAATTTGTGGAATAGTCAGCCTGTTCAACTTTAAAAGGTTCAATTGCAAATCTTGCGATAAAAGCCAGTGTAAAGAGCAGTCCGAAGATCAGACCTTTTGGTCTTTTTACAAAAGTGTATACAGCCAAAAGCAGTAAGAAGATTAAGAAGTATGATACTGCCTCATAAAGCTGAGCCGGATGTCTGGCAAAGTCCTCACCTAGTTTTGCAAATACGATTCCATAATCTGAATTTGTCGGAATTCCCAGTATTTCGGAATTAAAGAAGTTTCCTAGTCTGATCATGGAGCAGACAAGTGCTGTAGGGACGCAGATCATGTCTGCCAGTTCAAGGAAATTGTATTTCCATTTTGTTCTGTACATAAAGAACAGAACTGCAAGAATGACACCTACAGTTCCTCCGTGACTTGCCAGTCCTCCTTCCCATATTTTCAGGATTTTTCCTGGATGGCTTAAATAGAAGTCTGGCTCATATATGAAACAGTGAGCAAGTCTGGCTCCAACTACTGTACCGATGAAAATATAGAAAAGAAGTCTGTCCAGATCTTCTGTCTTATAGTTCTTCTTTCTGAAAAAAAGCTGCATCATTAGGTATCCTAAGATGAATCCTAATGAAAACAAAAGTCCGTACCACCTGATTGATACAGGTCCTAGAGAAAAAGCGATAGGATCGAGATTAGAAACAAACATTTAGTGCCTTTGTTTGGTAAAATAATTTCTACTCATTTTATCAATTTTCAAATAGATATGATTAATAATATTACTCTGGCAGAAACTCTTTTTTCGGGCATAGGTATTTCTGTCATCGCACTTGGGTTTTTATGTATTCTGCTGAAAAACAGACGGCGCTTTGGCATACTGACTCTGCTTTTGGGCAATCTGTTCTTATGGTCTGTAATTGTCTTTCCCAAAAAGATCTCTGACCTAATGGTCAAGTTTGGCGTGTCTCATGATTACTTAAGTTCAGATGAGCTGTACAAGGGACTTGTAGCCGGTATTTTTATCTTTGTGCTATGGTATTCAGTAAGAACTATCTTTTTAGGAGTCCTTGGAAGTATATTCAGATCAAAAGCTGCTGGCAGTCAGGAGACTGAGAGAACAGATGGCAGTTCTCAAAATGAGGAAACTGCAGATGAATCTTCAAGGCCTGATCCTGATGCTGAAAAAGCTGATCCTCACCTTTTTGATCATCTAAATGCAAGGTAGTTTTGTGCAGATAGTATTATCTTCTTCAAAACTGTGTACAGATACAGTTAATCTTCTTCCTTCCTCTTACCATGAAAGGGCAGAGAGTTTTTCTGAACATCGAAAGAAGATGTATCTGTCAGGAAGATCCGTTGTTTTTGAGTCTCTGAAGAAATTCTATGGCAAAAACCAAATGCCTGAGATTCTGGCAAAAGAACATGGAAAACCCTATTTTGAGGATGAGTCATATCCCCGCTTTAATCTATCCCACTCAAAAGATGACATCTGTCTTGCCATCTCTGAAAATGATACGGGAATTGATCTTGAGTATGTTCGAAACAGAAAGAATATAGATGGGCTTGTAGATAGGGTTATGGGAGGATCTGAAAAATCTTATATCAGTAAGCTTGATGGATTGGAGAAGCTACAGTTTTTTACTGCCATGTGGACTGTCAGAGAGTGTCTTATAAAACTTTCCGGCAACGGTCTTTCTGATCTTGAAAAAATACAGATAGATTTTGATGACAGGCACATAGTCTATAATGAGCTGTCTTCATCATTTAAACTTGTGACTTTATCTTTCAGGGACAGATATCCTTCATTGAAGGATGCATATGTGTCTTTTATAGCTCCTGAAGATGAGGTTATCCAATGCTATATCCTCTGTCAGGGAGCTTTTTCTCCAGTCGCTCTTAGCTCTACAGATGAACTGTACAGATTTAAAGTTAATTAGACATAACTTATGTGTACACTCTGAGAGCCTGCGATATCTCTTATACCTTCAACCAGATCATCACTTGGAATAAAAGCGTATGTATCCTGTCTTAGAGTAATCAACTGATTGTCAATAATCATATTAAGAGAACAGCCCTTGATAACAGAATCAGGATCATCACTGTCTCTGAGCATATTCTTTACGTCGGCCTTGCTGATTCTGTTTCTGAGAAGGGTTTCATCAATGGCCTTGATGTTCTCTTCAAGAGTCTTCATGGTAAAGTTCAGCGTTATCTTTTTTGCCTTGAGAACTCTTAGGGATTCAAGAGTATGAAAATCCTTAACTCTCAGTCTTAGCACACCTTCATTGGTAAGAGACAGGTATCCTGTTACAACAAGAATCAGTGGAGCCTGGATGTCATCGTTTCCTACCTGCTTCTTTTTCTTTTTAAGATCGAACATGCGTTTTTCAATTCCAGCAAATTTCTCTGCATTTTTATGGAAAAGCATAATCTCAAAGTTTCCATAACCGTCATCCAGGGTCATGGTATAGAATTTTGCGTTATCCCTTGATGAAATTTTCATCTGAGGGTTTGTTACTACAGCTCCAACTGTCACCAGATTAGGTCTGTCTGGAGTACCTGGGATCATGTTGTTCAGATTGGTATCTCCGCAGTACTGAATAAGTTCGGTTCTGTATGCTCCGATTGGGTGTCCTGACAGATACAGCCCTAGCAGTTGCTTTTCATGGTGAAGTCTTACCTTATCAGACCAGTCCCTGACTTCTGCATATGCCGGCTTCACATTTGAATCATCCAGCATTGACAGAAGATCAATCTGTCCTGTGGAAAGATTGGTTGTCTTTTGTGTTGCATATTTAAGAGCAGTTGGAATAGATGCGAGCATCTTGGCTCTGTTAGGTCCAATTGAATCTAAAGCTCCACTCTTAACTAAAGCTTCGAGAGTACCCTTTGAGAGGAATTCTGGACCTACTCTGTACACAAAGTCGAAGAAATCTGTATATATTCCGTTTTTTTCTCTATCTTCAACGATGTGATCAACGAGTTTTTCGCCAACACCTTTAATTGCTGAGAAGCCGTAAACCACGTTGCCGTTAATATCAACACCAAAATGGAATTTTCCGATATTTACATCAGGAGGATTTACATTAACACCAAGACGATGACATTCTCCGATATAGGCTATGAGTTTCTCTGTTTTCATGCAGTCGGCTGTCATCATTGCCGCTAAAAATTCAGCAGGATAATGAACTTTCAGGTATAAAGTCCACCAGGCTACAAGGGCATATGCCGCAGAGTGGGATTTGTTGAAACCATAGGCAGCGAACATTTCAACCTGATCGAAAATCTGTTCCATGATTTTCAGATCTTTACCTTTTTTCAGAGCTCCTTTGTTGAATACTTCTCGCTGAGCCGCCATTTCAGCAGGGATCTTCTTTCCCATCGCACGTCTTAAGATGTCCGCACCACCTAGTGAGTATCCTGCAAGTACTTGAGCAATCTGCATTACCTGCTCCTGGTAGACAATAACTCCATAGGTAGAGTCCAGAATTGGCTTGAGGTCAAGGTCCTGTGCGTCAGGCAGAGGATAGCTTACCGGTTCGGAGCCGTGTTTTCTGTTAACAAAGTGGTCAACCATTCCACTGTTTAATGGTCCAGGTCTGTACAGAGCTACAAGCGCAACCAGATCATCGAATCGGTCAGGCTGCATTTTGCCTATAAGCTTTCTCATGCCTGTAGATTCGAGCTGGAAAACAGCCGTAGTTTCTGTTTCCTGTATCATTTTGTAGCTATCTTCATCTTCATAAGGAATAGCTGCGATGTTGATGTGCGGTATACCGTTTTCATCAAGCTCAAAAGGACCTTTGCTTATATCAATGTTATCCTTGCCGATTCTGGCGAGCTTTGCATCGATCATCTCTTTTGCATCATCAATAATGGTAAGAGTGGTCAGACCTAGAAAGTCGAATTTTACAAGTCCGGCATGCTCCACATCCTTTTTGTCATACTGTGTGATTGGGTTTCCGTCAGAATCAAGCATCAGTGGAGCGAATTCTGCAATTCTTGTAGGTGATATAACCACACCGGCAGCGTGCTTGCCGATACTGCGGATTACACCTTCTAGTCTTATTGAGACATCAATAAGCTCAACAGATTCCTTATCGTCATTTATCTTTGCCTGATTGTAGAAATTTAAAAAGTCAGGAGAAACTGATTCTACCTTTTCTCCTTTTTTTCCGATTCCAAGGCAGTCTCTAAATGATGTTCCCGGAGTTTCGGGGATTAGGGATGCTATTCGTCTTACCTGACCTAGAGGGACGCCAATAGCTCTGCCTACTCCCTGAATTGCAGCTTTAGGTGCCAGAGTACCAAAAGCAGCAATTTGAGATACTGCATTTCTTCCGTAGTGATCAACCACGTGTTGAAGTGTCTTGTATCTCTTGCGCTGACAGAAATCCACGTCAAAGTCAGGCATGGATACACGCTCTGGGTTTAAGAATCTCTCAAAAAGGAGATCAAAACGTAGAGGATCAAAATCGGTAATGGTTAGAGCGTATGCCACAAGCGATCCGCCACCAGAGCCTCGTCCTGGTCCAACAGGAACGCCGTGAGCTTTAGACCACTGAATAAATTCCATCACGATTAGGAAGTATCCAGGGAAATCCATGTTTATGATTACATCAAGCTCAGTGTTCAGTCTTTCTTCATAAACTGGCCTTTTGGCTTCTCTTTCAGCCTCATCAGGATAGAGGAACTTAAGTCTTGCCTCTAATCCCTCTTTTGCCTTGAGTCTAAGACAGTCAGCTGTTGAAAGGTCTCCTGTGTCGTAGCGTGGCAGTCTTGGGTAATCAAGCTCAATTTCAACATTGCATCTTTCAGCAATAACACGAGTGTTTTCCAGAGCTTCAGGAAGATCTGCAAATAACTCTTTCATCTCCTCAGGGGATCTTAAATACTGCTCAGGAGAATAGCGCCTTGCGTTTTCCTTGTTACCTTTCTGAACTGCCTGCTGAATTGATACACGTATATCGTGAACATAATAGTCACTAAAGCCATCAGCAGGAACATTGTCAGGCCCCTGCAGGAATCTTGTGTCATTTGTCGCTACAGGTGAAATTCCATATTTCAGGCAACAGTTCAAGGCAAAGTTTTCAAATTCTGTTTCAAATTCACGCCCGGTTCTTGTTATTTCAAAGCAGAATCTGTCTCCATAGAATTTCTGATATTCCTTCAGTCTTTCTTCAGCTCTGTTGATATTATCCTCTTTTACAAACTGAGCAATATCTCCTCTAAAACCGTTTAAAAGAATAATACCTTCAGAATATTTCCATAAGTCGTCCACTTTTGCAGCTACAGTTGCAATATCAGGGCTTGCGGTGTTAATCCATGCATCTGAGAGAATGTCATACAGGTTCTGTTTGCCGACTCTGTCCATAGCAAGCAGTGTCACATTGAAATACCTGTCAGGATCACCTGGCTTTGAGTTTTCCTTTACCTGAAGATCAGCTCCCATAAGCGGTTTTATTCCGCTGCCAAGGCAGGCGTTATAGAATCTGACAAAACCTGCCATATTATTGAAGTCAGTAACCGCAATGGCCGGTAATTTCAGTTTTTTAGCAGCTTTTACAATGTCACCGACATTCTGCAGTCCATCATTGATGGAATAGCAGGAGTGAACGTGCAAGGGAATATAGGCTAGATTATTGTCTGACATAGGAACTCTTATTTGTTTACTTGTGACATTCTACCATTATAGGAGTTCTTGTGAAAATTTTACTTTAGGCTTGTTTCAATAATAAAAAATGGGGCACAGTGCTGTGCCCCATTTTCCCTGCATCAGCAAAGATTTACTTCATCTTCTTGTATGCATTGATAAGACCGTTTGTTGAGCTGTCATGTGAAGAGATAACCTCATCGTTCTCAAGCTCAGGAATGATCTTCATGGCTAGCTGTTTACCTAACTCAACTCCGTACTGATCGAATGAGTAGATATTCAGGATAGAGCCTTGAACAAAGATCTTATGCTCATACATTGCTACAAGCATACCAAGTGTACGAGGGGTAATCTGCTTTACTAAAATTGAGTTGCTTGGGCGATTTCCTTCAAAGATTTTGAATGGAACGATATCCTTGTACTCTGATTCTGACTTGCCCTTTGACTTGAACTCGGCTACAACCTGCTCTTCTGATTTACCAAAAGCAAGAGCTTCTGTCTGAGCAAAGAAGTTTGAGATCAGCTTTACGTGATGATCTCCAATAGGGTTGTGGCTTACTGCAGGAACAATGAAGTCACAAGGGATAATCTTGGTGCCCTGATGGATTAACTGGTAGAAAGCGTGCTGACCGTTTGTACCAGGCTCACCCCAGATGATTGGACCTGTCTGGTAGTCAACTTTGTTGCCGTTTCTGTCTACATATTTACCGTTTGATTCCATGTTTCCCTGCTGGAAATAAGCTGCAAAACGGCTCATGTACTGATCGTATGGAAGAATTGCCTCAGTTTCGTATTTGTAGAAATCGTTGTACCATAATCCGATAAGTGCAAGAATTACAGACAGGTTTTTCTCAATTGGAGTCTCTCTGAAGTATGTATCATACTCAAAGCCTCCTTTTAAGAACTGCTCGAAATTGTCAAAACCGCATGCAAGTGCGATTGAAAGACCGATAGCAGACCATGATGAGTAACGTCCGCCAACCCAGTCCCAGAATTCAAACATATTGTCAGGATCAATACCAAACTCTACGCAGCCTTTCTGGTTTGTAGAAAGTGCCACGAAGTGTTTTGCAATAAACTTCTCGTCCTTTGCAGTCTTTAAGAACCAGTCTCTTGCTGTGTGAGCATTTGTCATGGTTTCAAGAGTAGTGAAGGTCTTTGAAGCAATCAGGAATAAGGTTGTCTCAGGATTGCATTTTTTGCAGACCTCGGCAATATGGCTTGCATCAATGTTGGATACGAAATGAGCCTTCAGTCTTGTGTGATAAGGGGTAAGTGCTTCAGTGATCATAACAGGACCGAGATCTGAACCACCGATACCGATATTTACAACGTCAGTGATTTCCTTGCCGGTGTAGCCTTTCCACTCACCTGAAATAACCTTGTTGCAGAAGGTCTTCATTTTGTCTAAAACAGCCTTTACACCAGGCATAACATCCTTGCCGTCAACTAAAACAGGCTTGCCTGAGAAGTTTCTTAATGCTGTATGAAGAACAGCACGACCTTCTGTGCGGTTAATAATCTCTCCATTGAACATAGCCTCCATGTTTTCCTGAAGCTTTGTTTCTTTTGCAAGCTCAAAAAGGAGATTCATTGTTGTTTCATCAACGATGTTCTTTGAGAAATCTGCAACAATATCGCCATTTGCAATATTCAGGGAGTATTTGTCAAAGCGGTTTGGATCCTGAGAGAAAAGATCTTTTAAGGTGCGATTTTTTGTTGATTCAAAATGAGCTGTTAATTTTTTCCAAGCTTCAGTTTGAGTTGGGTTGATACCGTAAAACATGAAGATGTCTCCTAATTTTTTTTTATTAGAGCAGTTTTGTTTATTTAGTTTCAATTACTTGATGACATAACTGTCAGTATTAAACTTTCAAGTACAACCGAATCTAACTCTATCCGTGTGTATATCATTTTTGAGAATATTTCTAATCATGGAATTTACTCATGATTATCACTCAGAGGCTATTATACATGATTTGCAAAAGTTGCATTTGAAATATTAAAACTCTTGCCTCAGGCAAGAGTTATCTGAAAGTTTATACAGGAGATATTATACGGCACCAATGTCTGAACGGCGCCTGGTGAGATCCGGTGTAAAGCTTGGTGCAAGTCGTTTTGACAGATCATGAACGACCTTTATATTCTTTTCCTTTGCTCTGCTTTTCTTGTTGCAAAGAGCAACTCTGAAGTTTGCCCATGGCAGATCTTTTATGACAATCACATCATTCTTAAAAGGTGAGAGTTCATAAACCAGTCTTGGTACTACAGATACTCCAAATCCCAGAGCTGTCAGAGATACAATCGCCTCATGTCCTGAAACCTCTGAATAGATGTGAGGAGTTATTTCCTGAGAATTGAAGTATTTCTCAACCTCATATCGTAACTGTCCCTTTTCTGGCATCACAAAAGGCGTTACAGACAGATCAGGATCTGTCAGATCTGTATTTACCGTGAATCTTGGTTTTTTAGGAGCAATCAGGATTAAAGGAAATGTAACTAGATCGACGTATTGAATATCAAGAGGCAAATCATTTGGCAGCGCACTGATTACAAAATCGTATTGAGAGTCATCAAGTTTGTTAAGAGCATCTGCAGGGTCTCCTGTTTCAAGCTTAACCTCAAGATTAGGGGCGGTTAAGTGCAGCTCATTTAGCAGTCTTGGTATGAACAGGTATGAGGCAGTTACAGAGCAGTATATCTTGACAACACCACTGATGGTTCCAATTCCTGAATCAAGTTCGCTCTCAAGTGTGCTGAACTCATTGAGAGTCTTTCTTGCAAACTCTTCAAATTTGCGGCCAGCCTCTGTTATGAATATTCCTTTCTTGTCTCGGATACACAGTTTTGCGTTCAGATCCTTTTCTAGCTTGTTTAAGGTTCTGCTTAAAGTAGAAGGGCTGACGTTGCACAATGTTGCAGTTCTGGTTAGATTTGAAGTTTCGCACAGCCTTAAAAAAGCTGCAGCATCTTTTAGGTCAATCACTGTTTATCATTCCATAGATTCTAATTTATTGCAGTTTTTGCAATATAAAATAAATTATATTCCTTTTTATAAAATTGTGCTATCATTAATTCAGTTACCCAATAAGGTAAGATGGTTTGATTTATTTCATTTTTTGTAGGTTATAAAATGGCCAATTTCAATTATTTCAATACACTGAATTTACGTCAGAAGTTAGCTCAGCTAGGCTGCTGCGAACTGATGGATCGCAACGAGTTTGCTGATGGTTGCAATTTCCTTAAGGGCAAAAAGATTGTAATTATCGGATGTGGTGCTCAGGGTTTAAACCAGGGTTTAAACTTAAGAGATTCAGGTCTTGATGTAAGCTATGCTTTACGTCAGGCTGCTATCGATGAGAAGAGAGCTTCTTTCAAGAGAGCTACAGAGAACGGTTTTAAGGTAGGCACCTACGAGCAGCTGATTCCAACAGCAGATCTTGTTATCAACCTTACACCAGATAAGCAGCACGAAGCTGTAGTTAATGCAGTTCAGCCTCTTATGAAGTCAGGTGCATGCTTAGGCTATTCACACGGTTTTAACATGATTGAACTTGGTATGCAGGTTCGCAAGGATCTGACAGTTGTTATGGTTGCTCCTAAGTCACCAGGTACTGAGGTTCGTGAAGAGTACAAGCGTGGCTTCGGTGTTCCTACCTTATTGGCAGTTCACCCAGAGAACGATCCAAACGGCGAAGGCTGGGATTACGCTAAGGCATGGGCTGCAGGTACCGGTGGTCACAGAGCAGGTTGCTTACGTTCTTCATTCGTAGCTGAGGTTAAGTCAGACCTTATGGGTGAGCAGACAATTCTTTGTGGTGTTCTCCAGGCAGCAACAATTCTCTGCTATGACCATGCAGTTGCTTTAGGCGCTGATAAGGCATATACCTGCAAGCTTTTACAGTATGGCTGGGAAACCATCTGCGAGGCATTAAAGCAGGGTGGTATCACCAACATGATGGACAGATTATCAAATCCAGCAAAGGTAAAGGCATTCTATCTTGCTGAAGAGTTAAAGACCATTATGAAGGATCTATACTTAAAGCACATGGATGACATCGAGTCAGGTGAGTTCTCACGTGTAATGATGGAAGACTGGGCT
>JBJFET010000149.1:0-5682 GCA_051891035.1 Succinivibrio sp.
GAACAAAAGATTTGTAATACTCCCGTAACACTTGGAGTTGAAATAGCTGTTCAATAATTGTTCTGACGATTATTCACAATCAAGGCAGTTTTGCTTCATCTTCTTCTCTAACAGCTGTTTCTTTAGATCTTTCTCACGAAATGCTCAAAAAATATTAGCATTAACAAATAGATTTACTACACTTAAAACAAAAGTTATGGGATGTAAATTATGATAAAGTACAGAATAGGCAAACCGCTCTGGCAGCTTGCCTACAGACTTGGTCTTGGGTTGTATTACACCGTCATCATAAAAAAGGACGAGTGTGACGATCTCTATTATGTGAGCAGTTCTGATATTCCTGGTCTGTCTACTGAGGGCAGTTCGCTTGAGGAGCTCAAGGCTAATATTGCAGACTGCGCTCTTCTGCTTCTATCTTCGCACTATCCAAAGATAAATAATCCTAATAGGCTGTTCTGCTATACGAACTTAAGCAGAATCTGACATAATCCTGACTGATTTTACTAAATCTCCGTTCTTATATGCGACATGCATGGCAATGCTTTGATAAAAGTATCAATTGCCATCAACTGCCTGATAATAGCTAGGCGTGTTCTGTTATAATCAGAAAGAAAACAAGTTATAGGCAATTATTCCCTGACTGATTACCAAAGGCTGTATGTGAGCCGTTTTATATTCAGTATTTTAATGAAGCTGTTAGTTATCAGTTTAGAGATGAAAAATGGTGACTGACTTATTTGTCATCACATCAAGAGAGATAATAAGTGATAAGTAAAGAACGATTGATTGTATGCTGTCTTTACCCTGTAAAGGCAATTGGTTCAAAAAAGTTCTATTTTGAGGTTCTTTTTAAATTAAAAGGATTTGGCATTGTATATCTGTTGCTGTTGAGCCTTTTACTGTCTCTTCCTGCATCAATCAGGATCAGTGGTGTCATCGAAACATTTAAGAGTATTGAACTTCCAAGACTGATAGCATCGATCCCTCCAAGCTATCTGTCAGAAAACGGTGAGCTGACACCAAAAAATCCAGACGAGACCTACAAGGAGCTGACGACTCAGGACGGTATACTGGCTATTATCTACAATGTGAATGATATTGATCTGAAGGATAGCTCTGTAAGGCCAATTGTCGAGCTTAATTCAAGAACACTTACCGTGCACACAAGTACTCAGAATTCTGTAGTAAGCTATGTTGATCTTTTTGTGCCAGGATCTGATTTTAATCCGGTTGAGACCTCCGGCCTTGTAGATATGGTATTTAATGTAGCTAAAACTGTTCTCTATGTCTTTATTTCTGGCTGGTTTTTCTGCATTCTTGCGTTCAATTCGCTGATAATCGCCTTTATCTCAAAAGCATTCTTTTTGTTCTTCGGTAAAATGAAAACCGGTTTTTCTAATATTTTAAGACTCTCTTCCTTTGCAAATACCATTGTTGGAGTGGTTCTGGTTGTTGAGTTTTTTGTATCAGTAAAGATCTCATTTACCTTGGTAATGCTGCTTCCTCTCATTTATATGTTCCTCTTTATAAGAGATTTCAGATCTGAACTGTTAAGCAGGGGAGTGGAGGATTTTGTAAAAGAGTACACTCCTGAGGGTACTAAGATCAGAAATTACCAGACAAATGAAGCTGGTTCTGGAAAAGATCTCTCTGAGTATACTCAGGGGCTTGATTCAACTTCAAACAGGGCTCATCCTGATGAGCAGAATGGAGTCGGTAAAGATTCTGAAGATACTGATACCGCCAAAGACAAGAACAGCAACGGTGGTTCTGGATATTTCGCACCATAAGGTAGTATATGAATAAACTGTTAAATTCAGTTCTGTTAGGCTGTGCACTCAGTTCTGCTGCAAACGCTCTTGAAATTACTGTTGATAATGTTACTGATTCAACTGTGGTAATGGCTTTTTCCTATCTTGACAGCCAAAGCAATGAATGGACAGTAGATGGCTGGTATAACGTAAATCCTAATTCAAAGGCAAAAGTCAATCTTAACAGCACCAACGATATCTATTACCTGTATTCAGAATTTTCTAACGGGAAGAAGCTAGAGGGAGGAAAAGGATCAGTCAAGCTAAGGGTTGCAGACAGATCTTTTTTGTACAGGCAGAACACCCCTCCTGCATCAGCTAATCGTGAGGTTAGTTTCCTAAGGGCACGTGGCAATGCAGGAAAGGCTGTGATCAAGATAAAGTAGAATGGTTAAGGCTCAACCCCCATCTTGAGCCAAAGATTTGCCAGATCGAGATTATCCTCATAGGTCTGAGCGCCACCTGTAAAACCTGACTTGTGAATGAAAGTCAGGTTTTTTAGACCTGTAGCTCTGTCAAGTTCAACCTCATTCAGTCCTCTCCACTCAACAGGAGCTGAAAGTCTGTTTTTAAATCTCTCGCTTTTGGATACAGGCAAAGACTGTACTCTCCAGCGCATGTTTCTGTCAGGGTATACAGCAAGTTTACAGTTTTTAAAGCTGTCAAGATGATTTAATACAGCCTGAGACCATGGCAGTCTTTCATGCAGAAGCAGTATCGGTCCGCCGTTATAAAGTGACAGAACCTTATCAATGCCACTTTCAATGGAAATTGCGTTAATTGCAATATTTACTAGAATGGTTTTGAGCATTTTGACTGTACTGATAAAAGCCTTGTCCTGATCTGCGCTTGTGGCATTTGGCTTATTCATCATTGAGACGATATAGGGAATATCAGCTGTAGCCTGATAGAGCTCATTGAGAGTAGCAACTATCTGTCTTTCTCTGAGCGTATCTGCACAGGCTATCTCATCGACATATGAGGTAAGCTGGCCATTGTCATTTAAATCGATCATGGTCATAACGTCTGTGTCAATACGCTTGAAAGCCTCTTCAATAACCTTTGCTGAAGGGGTGAATGTAAGCTCATTTTTAGCAATTGACTTTAGATAGTCTTTACCGAACTTTTTCCACATCAGACCTGCGGTAGCATATTTTACGCCGTTGTCTCTGCAGAGTGTGAAATCCTTTGAATGATGATCAAAGTGCTTGTCATCATTCTGATTTGATACATCAATAATGATATCCGCTTTTTCAAGTTCGTCCGGATCTCTTGAACGGATAATTGAACTATTTTCAAACAGATAGGTCAAGATAGCGCAAGCTGTGGTTTCGTCAGCATGGAATGTGCCGTTGTGCGTTGCAATAATCATATGTTCTCCTTATTAAAGTCAGATTCTACCACATCAGGCAGATCCTAAAAAGGAGACAAAGCGATATCTTGCAAGAGGAAATTTCGAAAAGTACAATATATCACTGTTTTTACTGAACATGGAAATAATATGAACTCTTATAAAGTATATTTAGCTCCACTAGAAGGCCTGGCAGACGGTCCAATGCGCAAGATCCTCTGTGCTCATGGTGGCTATGATTTATGTTTTTCAGAGTTTATCAGAGTATCAGATCTTCCGGTTGCTCCAAAGATTCTGATAAGAGAAGTACCTGAGTTCTTGAATGACTGCAGAACCGACGATGGTACCGACGTCAGAATTCAGTTTTTAGGTGATGATCCTAAGTTAATGGCACAGTCAGCTCAGAATGCCTATAAGCTTGGAGCCCGTTCTGTAGATATCAATTTTGGCTGTCCTTCCCGATTTGTTCATCACTCAGGTTCAATGCTCTTAAAGGAGCCTGAGCTCCTGCATACCATTGTATCAACAGTTCGAGATGCACTTGATCCGGCCTGCAAACTGTCAGTCAAAATAAGGCTGGGTTTTGCCTCAAAGGATGAGGCACCTGATATTATCAGGGCTATTGCAGTAGATGGCGTATCTGAAATCACCATTCACTGCAGAACCAGAAAAGATCTCTACAGAGATGATGCTCTTGACTGGTCAAAAATTGCACCTTTACATGAACTGGCACCTGGCATCAGAATTATTGCAAATGGAAATATCAATTCTCTAGAAGATGCTCTTTTGTGTGAAAAGGTAACGCAATGTAGCACCTTTATGTGTGGCAGAGGTGCCTTCCCTACACCAAATCTTGGGCATGTGATAAAAGGCAATGCAAGGCCATATAGTACCTCAATGATTCTAAGAACAGCCTCACAGGTGATTTTAGAGTTTTTAAAGACTGATCGTACAGACAAGATTGTAATGGACAGAACCAAACAGTTTTTAGGATATGCAAGAGTTCACAGAAAAGAGTTAATTCCGTTTTTTAAAGTGTTTTGTCAGTGCACAAATACAACTGATGGGCTAAAATTGCTAGAGGAGCAGATTAAATTTCAGGAGAACGAGAATGGCGACTAAAGGATTTGGCATTATTGGATGTTTATGCCTAGGGGTAGTGTCTTTTGCTGCAGTATCAGCTGTTCAGCTGGCCTATTTTCCACCTGTTCCTGAGTCTTGGACTTTAACAATTGAAGGCAATACTGTTGTTTATGCTTCTCCTACCAACAAAAAAACTCAGCCTCTGCCTAAAACCACAATCAGAATAAACTATTCAAAAAGGACTGCTTCAAAGGATGCTCTGGGAATAATTTCAGAATACGTCAAGCAGAATACATGCAATGAGCCAAAGCAGCTTGGAAGAGGTTTCTATACAGCTTCATGCCCCAACATGGGCCGCGATATAGTTGTCATTGGCGAACTGAACAATATGTACAGCATTGAAATATCAGGTGAGTACAGTTCAATTGCCAAAAACCTTATCAATACCTATGTAAACAGCATTGTCAACGGCAAGCGTATTTTTGAAGACAGAGAAATAGGCGAAAACATCCCTCAGTAGTCTGCTGTGCAGCATCACAATCTGTCAGGTTACGGATGATAGTCATTTTATCCTTTTCTCTATCAGTGTTCCGTGTAGCCTTTGTAAAAGCTGCACTATCAGATCTGACAGATTATTCTGGTTCTTCCAATTTTCTGTTGGACTCACTGATTTCAATATAGCAATACTCTTACAGGTCAACAGGTCAGAGACAATCTCTTCAAACATCATATGTTGCCTTACAGGCGGTAACCGTAGTAAAAACATAGAATTATCTTATTTTCAGTCAGTTAGAAGATTCAAATAAAGAAAGCAGGTTCTGTTCTAACATTTGACCAAATATAGACAACATCATAATCTTAGTTTAATGCTTAGCTCATTAGAGCTATCGAACAGGAAGCCCCTACCTCTACAGGTAGGGGAGGATGTCACGAGAGGGGAATATTATGAGTACTCCAGTATGCACATATGAGCAATTCAAGGAAATGGTTATAAAGCATGCTATTAAGTTTTATGGTGGAGAGAAAAACAAGAAGTTCGCACTTGAAGGTGTAGAATACTATATAGATGTTGTAAAACAGAGACATAATGCGTTTGCTAATAATCCTAAAATTTCATTGGAGGGGGCAGATGGGTTCGCAGAAGATGTAGCATGTGGCATCTGGGAGTTCTATTGATATCAAGTCAATTATACCAAAGCACAGGTTGTTCCTGTGCTTAGAGTAGTCAGTTAACAACAGCTGAAACATTTTTTTTGCTTACAGAAAATAGGATAACCACTCATCTGTTACAGTTTCTGTAACATTGAATTGACGTAAAATTCAGCTAAAATAAAGCTGTAGATGAAATTTCAGGATATAAGTAAATGAGCGTAAAGACATTTAAACCATTACCAATTGGCAATGAGGACTTTGTTTCATTAAGAAACAAAGGTCATT
>JBJFET010000150.1:0-5678 GCA_051891035.1 Succinivibrio sp.
CATGGATGACATCGAGTCAGGTGAGTTCTCACGTGTAATGATGGAAGACTGGGCTAACGGCGACAAGAACCTGTTAACCTGGAGAGAGAACTTTGCTAAGAGTGCATTTGAGAATGCTCCTGCATGTGATACAAAGATCAACGAGCAGGAATACTTTGATAAAGGTACCTTATTAGTTGCTTTTGCCAAGGCAGGTATTGAACTGGCTTTCGAGACCATGACTCAGTCAGGTATTTACCCTGAGTCTGCTTACTATGAGTCATTACATGAGCTTCCTCTGATCGCTAACACAATTGCTCGTCGTCGTTTATACGAGATGAACGTTGTTATTTCAGATACTGCTGAGTATGGTAACTACCTGTTTGCAAATGCAGCAATTCCTTTATTAAAGGACTTCATGGCAAAACAGAAGCTTGACGTATTTGGTGAAGGTCTGTCAGGTGACAACTGTGTAGATAACGTTGAGTTAATCAATGTTAATGATCAGATCCGCAACCACCCAATCGAGGTTGTCGGCAGAAAGCTTCGTGCATACATGTCAGACATGAAGGAAGTTTCTGTAGGTAACAACTAACAGTTTCGTACTGATTATTAGTTGTTGCTCTAAAGCAGTCCCGC
The DNA here is from genome assembly GCA_051891035.1 of Succinivibrio sp. Taxonomy (GTDB): domain Bacteria; phylum Pseudomonadota; class Gammaproteobacteria; order Enterobacterales; family Succinivibrionaceae; genus Succinivibrio. The sequence continues at coordinate 619 of JBJFET010000150.1, forward strand.
TGGCCACTAAATGGCAGGCGGGATTTATTTTTTGAAGACTACAGAATATTTTCCAGTTGCTTTAAAGCCTCGTCTATATCTGACTTATAGTCATCCTCAGTTGGAGTAATATTCTGTCCAAGAGGGAAATATTCAATGTCAGATACAGAGAGCTCCTTTAGGAATCTGCTAGGCTTGATGCTTGAAGGGATCCCGCCTCGCTGAACGCTCTCCCTTGCCAGCAGGATTGTAAGTTCCTGTCTTGCTCTTGTAATTCCTACATAAGCAAGTCGTCTTTCCTCATCAACATTATCAATATCTGGATTGTCCTCAGATGGTATCGAATTCTTATGAGGCAGAGTACCTTCTTCCATTCCAACCAGAAAGACATATGGAAATTCAAGTCCCTTTGAGGCATGGAGTGTCATCAGCTGAACAGCTTCATTATCACTGTCATCATTTCTGCGGTTCATCATTTCTCGAAGTCCAAGCTTATCAACAGCTTCAATAAAGCTCATTGGACTGTCACCTTTTTTTCCTTCTACAAGGTCACTAATCCAGGACAGTAAAACCGATACATTTTTCGTTTTTATTTCAACAGCTATCTTGCTGTCGGTATTGGCTTTTATATAGGCATTATATCCAATAATTTCCGCTAATTTTGATGCCAGTTCTCCATCCTGTTTGTTGAGAATGTATTGTCTGAGATTTGTCAGAAGTAGCACAAAGTCTGCCAATGACTTTTTCTGTCTGGGAATAAGGGGGTCAGTTACATTAGGATTAAGCGCACATTCGTACAGTGATTTTCCCATTAGCCTTGCTTTTTCAAACAGAGCGTTGATAGTTTCATGTCCGATTCCCCTCCTTGGGATATTTATTACCCTAAGAAGAGCTATATCATCATATGGATTGCAGATCACTCTGCACCAGCTGAGCATATCCTTGATTTCTACCTGTTCAAAGAAACTGGTTCCTCCGTTTATAAAACACGGAATTCTAGCTTCTCTGAATGATTTTTCTAGCACTCGGGATTGAGAATTGCTTCTGTAGAGAACAGCATAATCACTCCATGAGGTATGGTTTCTGAAATTGTGCGCTAGAATGAGCTGAACAACACGATCTGCCTCGTCAGCAGGAGTTCTAAGCTCCATCACATGAACTTTTCTTCCTGCAGCAGATTTTGTGTACAGGGTCTTGCTGAAGATATGCTCATTTTTCGATATCAGAGAATTTGCACAGTTCAGTATATGCTGAGTGGAACGATAATTCTGTTCAAGTTTGATAACCTTGAGGTTAGGGTAGTCTGATGCCAGCAACTTGATGTTCTCAGGTCTTGCTCCTCTCCAGGCATAGATTGATTGATCATCGTCGCCTACAACAGTAAATCTGTTGTACTTTGATGTCAGAAAGCGTAGGAGCTGATACTGAGTTTCATTTGTATCCTGATACTCATCTACCAGCATATATTCAAACATTGTGTTCCATTTGTTTCTGATATCATCGTTGTCTCTGAACAATAGCGCCGTCATGAAGATCAGATCTTCAAAGTCTGCTGCATTGCAGGCTTTTAGATAATCCTGATAGGCCTGATAGATCTCAACTCTTATGGTTTTGACAGCGATATCTTCCGGTCTTTTCAGATTTGTTTTCCAGTTGCCTATATCTGTAGCGATATCTTCGATTACTGCTTTTTCTGAATTGTCGACTAGAATCTGAGGAAACTTTTCTCTGACTATATCCTTTAAGACCTTCATACTGTCGTACTGGTCAAATAAGGTAAAGTTCTTTCCAAGTCCCAATGCTCGGGTTTCTTCTTTTAAAATCGATAAACCAAGAGAGTGGAATGTGGAAATAGTGATCTGCGAGGCTTTTTCTGCACCAAGTTCAGATTTTACTCTGTCCCTCATCTCTGCAGCAGCCTTGTTTGTAAAGGTAACTGCACAGATCCTGTTGGCAAGAATGCCGTGACGTTTAATTAGGCTGACAATTTTTGTTGTAATAACACGGGTTTTCCCCGAGCCAGCCCCTGCAAGAACTAAACAAGGTCCATCAACATAGTTGACGGCATCTATCTGAGCCTGATTTAACTGCATATTACAAGACGGTATTTATCCTGAAAGTGACAGGGAAACAGGAAGGATCTGTAGTTTTGCACAGCAGATCACCGTTATCAGTCATCTCAAGATTAAGATTCTGTACAGAGATTGCTTCAATGTATGAGCTGTCTTTCTCATTGCATAGAGCAATTACCGGTACCATGAAGTCTCGCATCTTGTCTGCAATTCTGTTTAGTATTCCGAGTGATTGACTTTCAGGATAGCAGGAAAGATCAATCACTACTGTATAATCAGTAGAACTCTGTATTGAGTAAGCCATAATAGCTTCACTCAGCTGCAGAATCACATCTTCCGAATTAAGCTCTAGGAATTTTACATTTCCCACGTATTCTTCATCATAGCTTTCGCTTCTGTTCTGAATTGCAAGGCTTGAGACATAGTCTTTTTGCACTCTTTTTGAAGCGTATAGAATTGTGCCACGTTTTGATCGTATTACCTCACTTAAGAATTTTCTTAACAGCTGAGGTTTTGCGCATACTGTGTATAGTGCCTGTGAAAGACTGAATGAATAAAGATCTTCTTTAGACAGGACATATCTGTATGACTCTGTTTTCTTTATTGAACCAAATTTATAAGAAAGGATCTTATCTATATTGGATAATCTTTCTTCAAGGATATTCCTGGCTCTGTAAAGAGCTTCGTTGATATCTTTATATGGGTGTGCAAGATTCAGTCGTCTGTAGTGAAGGTTATTCTGTTCCATGAATCTGCAAATTTCTTCACTAGCAGCTATACCGGCCTCATCGTTATCAAGGCAGATATAATAGTTGTGCTCCTGTGTACAGCTGTTTATTGCTTCTAGTAGCATTCTTATGTTTGAAGCTCCGCCAAGACCTAAAGCTTTGTATCCAAGAGTTTCCAAACTCAAAGCATCAAATTCGCCTTCAGTTATAAAGATGTCCCCTTTCTGATTAAGAACCTCATGGTTGTATACATCAAAATAACCTTTCTTTTTGTATCTTTCGTTTTTGTTATTTGCCTCAAGATCTGTATTTCTTACGCAGTACCCGTGGTTGCCATAAGGAATAATTGCAGCTTTCCAGAATTTCTGTTTACCTGTCAGATTGTCTATTTCAAACTCAAACTGTTCATCAAAACCAAGTTTAAAGCGACGGATAACAGCCTCTGACAGGCCTCTGTCTTTAAAGTAGCTGGTTTTGTCAACATTAGCGCTACACTGGTTTATATAGTCTGAAAAGTTGTAGGCAATATCAGGTGTACTAAATCCTCCAAAATTACTTGTCTGACTTTCACCGAAACGGTGGTGGGAAGACTGGGAATTCTCTTTTATGGCAAAAGGAGAAGAATTGCCAGAACCAGTGTTTACAGAATTTCTGATAATCTGATTGTTATTGATAGTCTGAAAAGACTGCATATTCTGACTTTCAATACGTGAGGAATTAACATTTGATGGTGATATTTTATTTACATCAAACGGATGTAGCTTTGCCTCATCAAAAGGAGAAATATTATTGAAGCTTCTTTGTGTAGAAGTAATGTTTCTTGTATTTGTGTATGTGTCATTTACACCATCGCTAGATCCAAATGGTCTAAGCGGTTCTTTTGCCGAAAAGTCAGATGCAATCTCAAAAATAGGTCTGCTTTCAGTTTTTTCTTCAGGTGATGGGGCTTTGTTCTGTTTTAATACATCAATAAATCCAAGAGGCACTTTTCCAATGTATATCTCATGGGCTTTAATAAACTGATGTGGAAAATCAGGAATATCGTATTCAATTCCTATCAAATCAAACAGATTATATGAGACACCACAGTTAAAGCATTCAACCGTATTTGTTTTCGGATTAAAGGTCATGCTAGGCAGGTGGGCCTTATCATTTGGATTAAGGCACGAGAAGTTAGCATCAGTATTGACCCCCTTTTCGATAAGGTAGTCCTGAAGTTTGCTAAGAAGAAGTCGTTTTTTACTTTCAAATTCCTGTTCTAACATACTCTTGCCTTTTTTTCTTCAGATTGAGGTATTAGTTTGATGATACTATCTGATTTATGATCCACGATGAAATTAAAAGTCCTGCAGTTGCTGTTACACTCATGGAAGCCCCAAATGCAGGAAGATCGCCACTTAAATAGTCTTCTTTTGATGAGTATATAGGCTTTTCATTTGAAAAGGTACAACTGATATTAAACTTCTGATTTGTTGCAGGAAACCCAAATTCTTTGCGTAGCTTATTCCTCAGTTTAGATATAAGGGCATCTCCAGATGCAGTGTTTATATCTCCAATTTTCAGTTTTGAAGGGTCGATCCTTCCTCCGGCTCCACCTGCTTCAATGAATTTTGCTTTTTTCTGATAAAGATAATTGCAGACATAAGTTTTGGCATCAATATCGTCTATGCAGTCACATACATAGTCAGTACGTCCTTCAAGAACTGAATCGATATTATTCTGAGTAAGTTTTGTTTCCAGAACTTCTATGACAAGCTCTGGATTTATTTCAAGAAGCCTGTCAGCTAAAACTCTCGCTTTACTTTTTCCTACTGTTTTTGTAGTGGTATGTAGCTGCCTGTTTGTGTTTGAAATCTCTATCTTATCAAAATCAATCAGTGTTAAGTGGCCAACTCCTGTTCTGCAAAGAGCTTCTGTTGCCCAAGAGCCAACTCCTCCAACACCGATTATGGTAACATGAGATTTTTGAAGTTTTTCAAAACCACTGGCACCATATAGTGCTCTGATGCCTCTAAATGCTAGTTTCTTATCAAATTCCATATGCGTTTCCAAAAAAGTCTAATAATATTTTAGCGACCTTTGTTGCAGAGTGAAATATTTTTGGTATAATATGCGCCATATTTTGATGGTTCGCGATGATCCCGTAGCTCAGTTGGATAGAGTATCGGTTTCCGAAGCCGGTGGTCATGAGTTCGATTCTCATCGGGATCACATCAAAAGCCCAATGCGAAAGTGGCGAAATTGGTAGACGCGCAAGCTTCAGGTGTTTGTACCGCAAGGC
>JBJFET010000151.1:0-5678 GCA_051891035.1 Succinivibrio sp.
ATCCTAATCTTCTGCAGGTTATCAACACTGCTGTAAAGGCTGACAATCATGCAACAGAATACAGATCGGCAATTGATGGAAAAGACTATATCCTTGTTGCCATCAAAGATGATTTTCTAAACTGGATCATTGTAGGCAAGATTGAAAAGGCAGAAGTAAATGCACCGCTTCATTCAATTCTGATGCTCTGTTCTACAGCCATGCTGATAATTACTGCTATCCTGATTATCATAACCTTTAGTGCAGGCAGGATCTTAAGCTCAAGACTTGGACTTTTAAGACTCAATATCAAGAACTTTTCTGATTTCTTTGAACACAAGACTGAGAAGTCAAATCTCAAGAGACCAAGAAACTTTGATGAAATCGGTCTTGCTGTTGAAACACTCTGTCAGATGGCAGACAAAATCGAAGTTGGACTTGAGGATGATGCAAAAGCCATCAATGCAGTACACAGTACTCTTAATCAGGTAAATGAAGGTGATCTCTCCAAAGGAGTGGATTATGACTGTACCAATCAGTATATAAGAGAGCTTATCACTTCATTGAACGTAGCTATCATCAATATCAACAAGGTAATACAGGATGTAGCAGGTGTTCTTGATTCCTACTCCCACAACGACTTTACACAGCGACTTGATGATACCGAATACAAAGGAATGTATCTTCAGCTTGCAAGAGGAATCAACCGTGTGGGAGATGCAATGTGCAGGATCCTCAATGATCAGAAGAATTTATCTGATGATCTTAAAAACAAATCGTCAATGCAGACAAACTCTGTAAGTACGGTTGCAGGCGCCTTAAACACTCAGCTTTCTCTTATTGACTCTACTCTTGATGCATCAAACTGCATTGCAAAATCCAATGAAAACGTTGAATCTCAGACAGAACAGATTTCAGAAAATGCAGCCAAGATCCAGAATGTTGTTGAAACCATCAAGGATGTAGCCGATCAGACTAACCTGCTAGCGCTAAATGCCGCAATTGAAGCTGCAAGAGCCGGTGAACACGGCAGAGGCTTTGCCGTGGTTGCAGATGAGGTTCGAGCTCTTGCTATGAGTACACAGAACTCGCTTACTGATATTATCAAGATTTCAAATATGCTTCTTGATAACATCAATTCGTTAAAAGATTCAGTTATCTCTCAGACTCAGTCTCTTTCTCAGATTAAAGATGCATCCGACAAACTAAGACAGAACAGTCAGGAGAATATTTCTCTTGTAGATGAGGCCAATACAATTTCCCTTGAACTTGGAAATGTAGCTGACAGAATAAGCATGGATGTTTCATCAAGAAGATTCTAGTCTTAAATCTCACCTCTTCCTTACCTGTGGTATCAGACTGCAGATAGAGAAGATCACCTGTTAAGAGCAGGCTTTTATTTATTTACAGTTCTTAGAATATAAAGATTGTCAGTGATCTTCTTTTTCTGCATCTTAACTGAGATCAGTGATGACCTGTTAGCAAGATTCAGATCATCTGGTCCAACCTTTTTTACTTTCTTTGACTCTGGGTATGCTCTAACCTCCACAAGATCATTATGATAGGCAGAGGGTGCATAGATTGAGCTGATATTGTCAAAGGTCTTTTTAAGTGCTCCTGAGCACTCATAGGATAGCCCCCTCATGGCATGATCGGCACTAAAGACAAAAACACCAAAACCCAGCGCACTGAAAGTCATTGAAAAAAGCACGATCTTTAAAGCCTTGTATGGAGTAAATCCAAGACCTGATAAAAGCTCATTCTGATCTCTTTTACTTCTTACCCTCAAGATATACTCCTGTATCAGCGGCATTATCAAAAAGCGTGTTGACAAGATCTTCGTTGTCAGTTGCCTTTAGGATTGAAGCCTTGAGCTTCATCATATCCTTTTTGCTCCCAACAATCTGAGCTTTTATTTCCTGATGGTCTTTTGCAAGCTCTGCAAGGGCTCTGTTGAAGTTATCTACACTGACGCTCTCCTCAATTTCCTTATCATTTTTAAAGTGTCTGCCAATATAGGTAAACTCACCATCGTAGGTTCTGTCTAAAAACTCTCTTTTTACAACCCACATTCTTCTACCCATTACAATGGTGGCAGTGTCATCATCAAGCGCATACAGTACTGCAAAAAAAGGCATCATATTGTCATCGCGCAGTGAAAGTACACTAGGCCTGTTTATACTTTTCACATATTCATAATCGTTCTGAACAGATCTTAAGGTCAGACCTTCTTTTTCAAGATCATTGAGTGTTACCCTGCTACCATCCTTTCTCTGATATCCCCACAGGGCAGCAAGTGTGTTTATGGCATCTGCCTTAAAGACACTCTCCTTAATCGAGGCATCAAACAGGGCAAGCTCTCTGCTCTTTTTCTGTCTGCCAGGCATCATCTTATCCAAAGCTTTTTCATAGCTTTCCTTTAGCATCTGATCTCTGTTTACAAGCGCAGAGACCGACTCAGAATCTATGCTCTTTGGAAGATAGGTGTAGCAAAGATAAAATACAGTAGCACTTAATAACACACCAGATAGCAGTAACGGGATTTTTGCAAATACAGTTAGCAGGCATTCTTTTAAGAATGTTTTTAACCCGAGAACAAAAAGACTTCTGTCATGGCGGACAACCTCAATTGCCTTTTTTATCATTCGCCCTGATACATGCTTTTTCTGCTCGTCAAAAGCGATGCACAATGCTCTGTCTGCAACTGAGTTGATGATTCTAGGTAAGCCTGAGGTTCCCTTATAGAGTGCGTTAATTGCTCTGTTTGTAAATACAGGATCATGGCAGCCTGCCATCTGCATTCTGAAATTGACATAAGAATGCACCTCATCTCTCTTTAAGGCGCTAATTGAGGCAAAGGCTTTGACTCGTCCCCAGAACATCTTGTGCATTGGTTTTTGGATATTCTCGATTAGATCTTCCTGTCCTACAAGCAGGAAGTTAATCATCTTGCCAAGCTCTCCTTCAATATTACTGATAAGTCTTATCTGCTCTATAACTTCATCAGACAGTCCCTGAGCCTCATCGCAGATAACGGTGGTCACAATTCCTCTTTCAACAGAACGTTCTAAAAGCTTTCTTAGTTTTAATGTAAGCTCTGCTATTGATTCATATGAGGTTGCAAGAACTCCGCTTGCTCTTAGAATGGTGGCCAGGAGCATATGCTCATCCAATCTTGGATCATCAATGGTGATAATTCTCATTCTCTTTGGAAGGGAACGGATCAGCATACGAACAAGAGTTGTTTTTCCAGAACCTGAAGGGCCTGAAAGCACACAGATAGAACCGTTTCTGCTCAGGTTGCCAGTCAGTATCTCCAAAGCTTCATGCTGGCAGTTTCCTACAAAGTAGAAACGATTATCTGGTAAACCATCAAAAGGAAGTTCATCTAATCCAAAAAACTTTTCGTACATATATAATACTTATCATCACCAGACAGGCAGGCTCATCGCATCAGCATTCAGCATGACACCTGTCAGTGTGCGTCTTGTTACTCAAATAAAGGAAGGAAATACAGGCTTGAATTTAATTATGCCAACCTGGTCACTTTAAACCTGTTTACACAAATCCTTGGCATATTATATATGTCAAAAAGAAAAACTTCTCTGACCGAAGTAAAAAAGTTGAAATTACAAAGTGTTTAGACAGAGAGTATCTGACAGGCTGATATTCTGTTATCGCTCTGACTTTTAGATCATCATTAAAGACTGCTACAATTCCTACAGGTTCCTTTGGTGGCAGTGTGCTGCCATAGCATCAGAATCGCTTTTTATCAGCTATCCTTTTTTGATAATCACTCTCTTTTGCTTTACCTTACTGCTCTTGCATCTTAAAAGCTAGTTCAGATGATTTAATATCAGGCTTCTAGCAATAACACCATCAGAGTAGGCTCTTTATTGGCTACAGATAATGATCTGTGTGTGTTATCTTACGGGAATTTTGGTAGAATTCAGATAAAGACAGGTTTGAGGTTTTTCGATGCAAGTTTATTTGGTTGGTGGAGCCGTCCGCGACAGACTTTTAGGAATAGACAGTTCAGACAAGGATTATGTTGTAACAGGCTCAACAATAGAAGAAATGAAAAGTCTTGGCTATACACAGGTTGGCCACGATTTTCCTGTCTTCCTGCACCCCAAAACCAAAGAGGAATATGCCCTTGCCCGAACAGAAAAGAAAGACGGCACTGGCTATCTCGGTTTTAACTGTTCTTTTTCAGAAGATGTCACACTTGAAGAAGATCTCCGACGTCGCGACCTTACCATCAATGCCATGGCGATGGATGCAGAAGGGAAGATTTATGATCCATACTCAGGAAGAGAAGATCTGGACAACAGGATACTGCGTCACGTCTCAGAGGCTTTTGTTGAAGATCCTCTCAGAGTACTGCGTATTGCAAGGTTCTATGCAAAATTCTACTCTTTAGGCTTTAGCGTATCTGATGATACCAAAGCTCTCATGAGAAAAATGGTAGCATCAGGAGAACTGACTTCTCTGACCGCAGAGAGAGTCTTCATGGAGCTTGACAAGGCTCTGAATACAGCAAATCCAGAACAATTCATTCTGCTTCTGCGTGAGGTTGGTGCCTTAAAGTATGTACTTCCTGAGATTGACAGACTCTTTGGTGTACCAGGACCTGTAAGATGGCATCCTGAAATAGATTCAGGGCTGCATACCTGCATGACACTAAAAAGAGTGTGTGAAGAAAACAGCTCTCCTGTAGTACGCTTTGCCATGCTCTGCCATGATCTTGGAAAAGCTGAAACTCCAACTGTACTCTGGCCACACCACAGGTTGCACAATGAACTTGGGATCAAGCCTCTGCGCTGTCTGTGTCAGAGACTGCATGTACCATCGGAGTATGAGCAGTTTGCCGCCATAGTAATTCTTTACCACTCTGAAATGCACCATCTTTACAGAAAAGGTGCCGAGGGTATTGTATCTCTTCTTGACAAGCTTGATGCGTGGAGAAAGCCCGAGAGGATCAAACCATTCATTCTCTGTTGCAAATGTGACTTCCTTGGTCGCAAGGGCTTTGAGAACAGACCTTTTCCTCGTGCAGAATATTTTATGTCTATCTTTTCATTATGCAAAAGTGTGACTGCACAGGAATTTGTCAGAAGAGGCTATAAGGGAAAGGATATCTCTTTGAAAATGCATGAGCGCAGGGTCGAACTTGTCGAGGAGTTCCTGATCACTGTCCCTGAAGATGAGCTAAGTGACAGGAGCAATGAACTGCCAGCCTGCCTGAAACCAAAAGATCTGACCTATGAGAGAAAGCCTCAGAACAAGAATGAATGCCAGAGAGGATTTTTCAAGGTAAGACTGAACCTCCCAAAATAACGGTTATTCCGATTATCTGTTGGAGCACTGATTATAATTAACTACACTCATAACTCATACTAACTTGTCAGAGACAATCTCTTCAAATTTCATAAGATGCCTTACAAGGTAGTAAACTACCCTTTAAAAACTTAGACTTATCTTTTGTGATCCTGTCAGTTTGAGATTCAAAAAAACAGCAGAGTCAGTTGTTCTATCTTTTGACCTTAGAATCTTTATATAGAGTGAGCTCTTAATAACAGCTGAAACATTTTTACGCTGACCAAAAGAGGATAACCACTCATCTGTTACAGTTTCTGTAACATTGAATTAACGTAAAATTCAGCTAAAATAAAGCTGTAGATGAGATTTCAGGACAT
>JBJFET010000152.1:0-25800 GCA_051891035.1 Succinivibrio sp.
GGTAATTGATACAGCCAAGGCCATAGCTCTTGGTATCCCTGATGATGGAGATTTCTTTGATTTCTATCTGAGAAAGAGAAAGCCTGTAAAAGCTCTTAAGACCGGATGCTTGCTTACAATTCCTGCTGCAGGTTCTGAGAGTTCTGCCTCAACCGTCATTGAAAAGGAAATCGACGGAAAAATAATCAAGTGCGGATGCGGCAGTGAGCTTAACAGACCATTGTTTGCTGTTCTTGATCCTGAGCTTACCTATTCTGTTGACAGGTATCAGACAGCCTGTGGAGTTACTGATATGATGGCTCACATCATGGAAAGATACTTTACCAATTCTCAGAACGTGTCTGTAACGGATAATATCTGTGAAGGTCTACTAAGGGCAATTATCGAGAACGCACAGACAGTGCTTGATGATCCTTACAACTATGACGCAAGAGCCAATCTGATGTGGGCAGGATCTCTTGCCCATAACAACATCTGTGGTGTAGACAGAGAGCAGGACTGGGCTTCTCATCATCTTGAGCATCAGTTATCCGCCTTATATGATGTGGCTCATGGTGCAGGTCTTGCAGTGATGTTTCCTGCCTGGATGGAATATGTATACCGCCATGACGTGATGAGATTTGCGCAGTTTGCTGTCAGGGTCTTTTCTGTACAGATGGATTTTGATGATCCTGCTGTTACCGCAAGAGAAGGTATTGCAAGACTTAGAGCATTTTTCAAAAAGATAGGCATGCCTCTGTCTTTCAGGGAAATAGGAGCTAAAAAGGAGGATATCCCTATTCTTCTATCAATGCTTGGCGTAGACGATGAAAACAATACTGAAGGTCATTTTGTAACCCTGTACAAGAATGACTGTGAACAGATCTACATGAATGCTGTTCGCACTTCTTCTGATATGGAGACTATATGCAACAAAGACAGAGATATTTAGAACTTCTCTCACGAGAATACAAAAACAGGTATGCTGTATACACAAAACTCATAAATCTGTCAGCTGTTCTTAATATGCCAAAGGGAACAGAGCACTTCATATCTGATATTCACGGAGAATATGAGGCTTTTTTGCATATTCTCAACAATGCTTCTGGTGTTATCAAGGAAAAGGTCCGTTCTGTTTTTTCTGATATGCCTTCAAGGGAGCAGAATCTTTTGTGCACCCTTATCTATTATCCAGACAGGGTATTAGACAGACAGCAGCAGGAAAATGGTGATCTTGAGGAGTATTACAGAGATACTGTGCTCAAGCTTGTAACACTTGCAAACTATCTTTCTTCAAAGTACTCAAGATCAAAGGTAAGAAAACTGATTGACGGTGATTTTGCCTTTATTATTGATGAGCTGATGCATGCGAAGGCAGACGATACCAATTCTAGGATCATATATCATCGCTCAATTCTCAATTCGATTATCACAACTGGATCTGCAAGGTATTTTATTGTGGAGCTGTGTCAGCTCATCAAGAAGCTTGCCGTTGACAGACTGCATGTTTTAGGCGATATCTTTGACAGAGGACCTCACCCTGACAAGTGCATGGATCTTCTGATGCAGTATCATGATCTTGATCTGCAGTGGGGTAACCATGATGTTTTATGGATGGGAGCCTGCTGCGGTTCAGCTCTGTGTGCCGTAAATGTTCTGTGCAACAACATCCGTTACAGAAATTTTAAGATGCTTGAAAACGGATACGGCATATCCTTAAGAAAGCTGGCGATATTTGCAAAATCAACCTATGCTGATGAAGAGCATTTTTCAGCGGCAGAAAAGGCTATCACAGTGCTTGCGGTAAAGCTTATAGGACAGCTTGTAAAAAGACACCCTGAGTATGGTCTTGATGACAGACTGGTGCTTGAGAATATCTGTCTTGAAAAGGGAGTTGTGGTATTAAAGGATGGTCTTGAGCATCCTCTTGTCACTACCGATCTTAAAACCATCAGAAAAGATGATCCATATGCTCTGACACAGGAGGAGCAGGAGGTTGTGGATGATCTTGTTGCATCATTCACCGGCTCTGTAAGACTTAACAATCATGTTAAGTTTCTCTATTCAAAGGGCAATATGTATCAGTGCTGTAATGGCAATGTTCTGTACCATGGTTGCATCCCTCTAGACGAGAGCGGGCAGTTTCTGAAAATCAGCTGCAATGGCAGAATGCTTCAGGGCAGGGAGTATCTTGATTACTGTCAGACCAAGATCAGAGAGGCTTATACCATAAGAGATCAGGAGCATCTGGATTTTCTGTGGTACATGTGGACAGGTCCGCTATCACCGCTCTCTGGCAGAAAGATGAAGCTTTTTGAGAGGCTTTTGGTCAATGACAAATCAACATGGGACGAGCCTCGAAACCCTTATTATGATCATTATTACAGTGAGAAAACATGTGAAATGATCCTAAAGGAATTTAATCTTGATCCTAAAACAGGACACATCATCAATGGTCATACTCCAATTTTGGCCAAAGATGGAGAGACTCCTGTAAGAGCTGGCGGAAAGCTTCTTGTTATTGACGGGGGATTCTGTAAGGCCTATCAGTCAAAGACCGGCATTGCAGGATATACTCTTATCTTCAGCTCTCATTATCTGCATCTTAAGGCGCACACTCCATTTACGACCATAGATGATGCCATTGAAAACAATTCTGATATTGAGGATATGCAGGTTATCTCTGTTGAGGAATTTGAAAAGCGCAAGATGGTTTCTGATACGGACAGAGGCGCTGAGCTTGAAGATCTGATAGTGGATTTAAACGATCTACTCAATCTCTACAAGAAGGGACTTCTGAGCGAAACATTTACCACAGAGAATGTAAATCCCTTTGTTCAGTAGACATACATAAAGTCTGTCTTAACATAAGGCAGGCTTGCAAGATATAGCCAGAGTATAACCAAACTCAGACAGCTAAGTTTTGCAAACAGTTGTGCAATAAGGAATTAGTTTGCGCACAAACTGACATTTTTGACGATAAATCCGTAGCTTATCCAGACATATTTTTTAGGTTTATTAACCTTAAATTAAAAACTGAAATATTCATGATTAAGTCAAGAGTTTAGGAGGTTAATAAACAGGGTTACATAATAGAGTTAAATTAAAAAAACTGTAAATCCTTGTATTATCAATATTTGTGGTCTGTTTTGTAAAAATAAAGATAATTCTTTACATATAATCTCTTTGAAAACACCTCACCTATCTATATAATCAATCCGGCAAAAACGCTTGCATATTATTTGGCAGAATTTTGCATAAGCTTTTGAGCAGACACACCCTCGTCTGCCTGAACTAATTAGGAGTAAAAATGAAAGAACAGTGGCGCGGATTTACCAGCTCACATTGGGTTGATGATGTAAACGTAAGAGACTTTATTCAACACAACTACACACCTTATGATGGCGATGAGTCATTCTTAGCAGCACCTACAAAGGCTACAGACAAGCTTTGGGGTGAGTTACAGGAACTTCAGCATCAGGAGCGCGCAAAGGGCGGTGTTCTTGACATGGAAACTGAGGTTGTATCTGGCATTACTGCTTACGGTCCTGGTTATATCAGCGATGATTCAAAGGATCTTGAGAAGGTTGTAGGTTTACAGACTGATAAGCCTTTAAAGCGCGCTTTCATGCCATACGGTGGCATCAAGATGGCAGAAGAGGCCTGCACCACCTACGGATACACTCCTAATCCAAAATTCAACAAGATTTTCAACGAGTATCACAAGACCCACAATCAGGCTGTTTTTGATGCCTATACTCCAGAAATGAGACTTGCCCGTAAGAACAAGATCATTACCGGTCTTCCTGATACCTACGGCCGTGGCCGTATCGTAGGCGACTATCGTCGAGTAGCTCTGTACGGTATCGATTATCTCGTAGCTCAGAAGAAGGCCGACCTGGCAAACTGTGGCTGCGGTACCATGACCGATGACGTTATCCGTCAGCGCGAAGAATTAGCAGAGCAGATCAAAGCTTTAAATGCCATGAAGGAAATGGCTGCAAGCTATGGTTTTGATATCTCACAGCCTGCAAACAACGCTCGTGAAGCAGTTCAGTGGTTATACTTTGGCTACCTTGCAGCCATCAAGACCCAGAACGGCGCAGCTATGTCTGTAGGTCGTGTTTCAACATTCCTTGATATCTACATCACCCGTGATATCAAAGAAGGCACCCTGACTGAGGATGAGGCTCAGGAGCTTATCGACCATCTGGTTATGAAACTGCGTATGGTTAAGTTTGCCCGTATTCCTTCATACAATCAGTTATTCTCAGGCGATCCAGTATGGGCAACTCTTGAGGTTGCAGGTTTTGGTATGGACGGCCGTCATATGGTTACCAAGAACGACTTCCGTTTCCTCCACACCCTTGAGAACATGGGCCCATCACCAGAGCCTAATCTGACTGTTTTATACACTGCAAAGTTACCAGAGAACTTCAGAAAGTATGCTGCAAAGATTTCTGTTAACACCTCATCAATCCAGTACGAGAACGATGATGTAATGCGTCCTGTATGGGGTGACGACTACTCAATCTGCTGCTGTGTATCAGCAACCCAGACCGGTAAGGAAATGCAGTTCTTCGGTGCCCGTGCTAACTTAGCAAAGGCTCTGTTATACGCAATGAATGGCGGTATCGACTGCAAGAGCGGTATGCAGGTTGGCCCAAGATTACCTAAGATCACCTCAGAGTACCTGAACTACGATGAGTTAATGGCAAACTACGATATCGTTCTTGAGTGGTTAGCTGATCTTTACGTAAATGTACTGAACCTGATTCAGTACATGCACGATAAGTATTACTACGAAGCTGCTGAGATGGCTTTAATCGATACAGATGTACGTCGTACCTTTGCAACTGGTATTGCAGGCTTCTCACACGTAGTTGACTCATTAAGCGCTGTCAAGTACGCAAAAGTTAAGCCAGTACGCGATGAGAACGGTATTGCTGTTGACTTTGAAATCGAAGGCGACTTCCCTCGTTACGGTAATGATGATGATCGTGCTGACAAGATTGCAGTATGGTTATTAAAGACCTTCCTGACTAAGTTAAAGAAGCGTCACACCTATCGTGATTCAGAGGCTACAACCTCAATTCTGACCATTACCTCAAACGTTGTTTACGGTAAGGCAACTGGTTCATTACCAGATGGCAGAAAGGCTGGCGAGCCATTATCACCAGGTGCAAACCCATCATACGGTGCAGAGCAGTCAGGTCTGTTAGCTTCATTAAACTCTGTAGCTAAACTTCCTTATGAGTTAGCTTTAGATGGTATCTCAAATACTCAGACCATCAGCCCAGAGGCTTTAGGCAACAATGAAGCTGATCGCATCAAGAACCTCGTTCAGGTTATGGATGCATACTTCAGCCAGGGCGCTCACCACCTGAATGTGAACGTATTTGGTACCGAGAAGCTTATCGATGCTATGGAGCACCCAGAGAAGCCAGAGTACGCAAACTTCACAATCCGTGTATCAGGTTATGCTGTTAAGTTCATCGACCTGACCCGCGAGCAGCAGATGGATGTTATTAAGAGAACCTGCCACAAGGCAATGTAATCTTAATTATGATATAGTGAAGGGCGCCTCCGGGCGCCTTTTTAGATCACTTTACTTAGGGCTGTTCATATGACTCAAGGCTATATTCACTCTTTTGAAACTTTCGGATCAGTAGATGGTCCTGGCGTAAGATACATCATTTTTATGCAGGGATGCCCTTTGCGCTGTCAGTACTGCCATAATCCTGATACATGGAAGCTGAACGCTGGTCAGCAGTATGAGGCATCGGAAGTTGTAAAGAAAGCTCTACGCTATAAAAACTACTGGGGAGCTGACGGTGGTGTAACCATCAGTGGCGGAGAGGCTTTATATCAGATTGAATTTGTAACTGAACTGTTAAAGCTCTTTAAGGAAAACGGGGTAAACACCTGCATTGATACTTCTGCCGGAACCTACAGAGATAACCCTGAGTACAGGGCTAAGTTTGATGAACTTATGAAGTATACCGATCTTATACTTCTTGATATCAAGCATTCTGATTCAGCAAGTCATAAGACTCTTACAGGTATAGGTCTTGAGAATGTACTTGCATGTGCAAGACATCTTGAAGAGATTAACAAGGATGTATGGATAAGACATGTTCTGGTACCTGGTATTACTGATGACCTGAAGCATCTGAACGCTCTTAAGGAGATTATCCAGAGTCTTTCAAATGTTAAGAGAGTTGAAGTTCTGCCATACCATTCACTTGGTATCCATAAATATGAGTCGTTAGGAATTGATTATGTGCTAAAGGATGTACCTGAGCCAACTCAGGAGCAGCTTGACAGAGCACGTGAAATTCTCTGCTCCAGATAATTCTGAATCAACCTGAAACAATACGTTAATTCCAATCTTAGTTTGCTACTGGATACCTTCAGACTGAATTACATTAAGTTTTATATAATATGTAGCAAACCTCTGTCTCTGATCATTTATCAGTTCGATTTGTAGCTCTTTTGATTTAAGAGCTACTCAGATCACTTATTATTTGCTCTTATCCAAGATCAGATACTTTTTGTTGTAATATAATTTATAAAAACAACAATAGATATCAATGGTATGTGACAAGATGAAAGCTCTTTTTTTTAGCCTAATTATTGGTGTTCTTTCTGTAATGCCTGTATGGCCAAATGAATTCCTCTACAGAGAAAGTCATTTACCACCTTCAATTTATAACCCAAAACCAATGGAAGATGATCTTGTATTACCTCTCCCTTGTGGAGATAAAGACAATGTTATTGTTTTCAGAAAAGTATATACAGGTACAAACTCAGATACATCTACGTATTCATTTGAAGATGGATCAGATAAAAGAAATGGTCACATTTCCCAACTGAAAAGAAAATGTAATGTTAAAGGATCCCTTAAAGATGATAAGGGGTACTATTTCTATCTGTCAAAATATGAATTAACGAAGGGACAGTACGAATCAATTGTTAACAAAAAGTGTGATTCTGCAAGAAGGTTGGATGCACTGCCTGTTGTCCAAATTAGCATAGATGATGCTAGGCAGGCTGCACAGAAGTATTCAGATTTCCTGCAAAGCTACAATGATGCACCATCCATTAAAGGAGAAAAAGCTACAGCAAGTCTTCCTGACGAGTGTTTCTGGTCTTTTGCACAAAGAGGAGGCCTGGCTGTATCCAGAACAGAATTAGAAAAGGACATTCCCACCATTGATAACGGAGAAGAATTGGAGTCATATATTTGGGCTCTAGGACCAGGCAATTCGAATGGTAAATTGCAGCTTATTGGTAGAAAAAAGCCAAATCAGCTCGGTTTTTTCGATATGTTGGGAAATGCAGCTGAATTTATGGAGAATCCCTTTACATTATCAAGTGAACTTACCTCAGCATCTGGCCAAATAGGAGCTAGTACTATTAGAGGTGGTAGTTATATGAACCCTATTGGAGAAATTGTCAATTCTTCCAGATCTGAAAAGAAGAAATACACTTCAAAAGGTGAACCAAATACAGCAAAGAACATTGGTACAAGATTGATGCTCAATTTTTCGATGCTTCAGGATAACGAAACATATAGTAAGCTTGTAAAAGAAATAAATGAATTAGCAAGCACCATTGATTCTCTTGAAAAGAAGAATAAATCGGCTATCTCAGATCATGAAAAATTTAACAACAGCAAAGTGATTGCTGATTTAAAAAAACAGCTTTCTGAGAATGAGAAAAAAGTATCAGATTTGCTAGGTGAGATATCTTATGTAAAGTCTCAAAAGAGTAACACTCTGTTTTTGATCATAGCTCTTTTCTTTGTTTTTTTTGTTATTGTCGCAATTATCGATTTAATTGTAAGAAAGCTCAATTCTCGTAAACAAAAAAATAATCGAATAATATACGATGCCTACGATATCGAAGGGGGATATACCGCTAGCGGACTGAATCGCAGAAATAATCGTTTTAAAGATGGTTTTATCAATAGAAGGTAAGCCTATGCCTGATCTTAGTAATAAGGAAAAAGATGCTCTTAACTCTCTTAAGGTGATTAGCACAAGATCATCTTTAAGAAGATTACGAAAAAAAGTGATTAAGGGAACAACTCTTAGTTATGCTGAATCTTTTTCGACCATAAAGTCTCTTATTGAGAAAAAAGAGATTATATCTGATGGTTCAATCTGCTCATATCGCATAGCAACTCCAGATAAGCCTGGATTTAAAAACTATCTTAAAATGCTTCTGAAGAAATCCTTTCTCACTGAAGAAGAAAGAAGCATATTAGTATCACAAGGAATAGCATCAGGTAACTATTCTAAATTTACCAACCTGTGCAATCATATAAAATACAGGATTGTACAAAAAGAAGCACAAAGACAGTTTAGTATTATTAATCAGTATGATTCTTTTTTAAGAGGTCCTTATTTCACTGAATTTAAAAAAAGCTACGTGGATAATAACTCTTACGTTACAAAGATTGATATAGATTACCTTCCAAATTCCAGTGATAGCTATGAGGTAGGGCAGTATTATCTTATCGCTTGGCCAATCTATAAGTCTTCGTCAGACGATATGATCCCTGTGTTTTATGAGATTGCACGTGTCCGCAAAAAGAATGCGCAAATCGTTCTTGAAAAAAAAGATAGACAACCACATCTAAATGGCGCTTTCATAGATAGAATCCAAAAAGAAGAAGGCAAAGATAGAGCAAATCGTTTACTAGAACATCTTGGTTTAAGTAGCATAGTGGAACTTGAAGAACCTGAATTGTCTAAAAAAGGATTTCTGGTAGGAAAAGATGATTTTTCAGTTAAAGAAATCCCTCTTCTGTTAAAAGACTGTTTTTCTAGTGCTCTGTTATCAAATTTATCTCTGGACAGATTAGATTCAAATACAGATCTTAAAAGTTCCTCAACTGGTTTTTTTAATAAAGTATGTGTTTTATGCTGTGAACTACAGAATAACGATGAAATAAAAAAAATCGATTTGCTGATAAATGCCTCTGACGCAGATCTGAATATGTCGTCTTTATCCTGTTTTAACGAGGACAGCAGCGAGGATAAAATCTATTTAGGGAAGCCTCTTGTAAATAAATTGCAGACTAAAAAGATCACTTTAGATAGAAGAAATGCCTGTGAGCGAGAAGTGATAGAAGAGGTTATATCAAAATTCAATGTTTTTGTTCGTGTAGATAAAAGCTTTAATTTAAAGAGAGTAGTTGATGAAGCTTTAACTGTTTTTAGAATGTCTTCAGATTTTTCTCTGATATATAGCCCTTATGAGTATGAGGATTCAAAGACTGTAGGTGATAAGAAAAGCGTAAATAATCTCATTACAAGAATATCAAAAAATAATGCAATGCTTCGTTTTTGCGACAGCTTAAAAACATTTGACCTCCTAATAGACGAGTTAATTAAAGAGAGCAAGGCAGCTGATTTCCCAAATGCAGAAGAGATTTATGAGCTTTTTAAGAATTCTTCAGAAAAAAAACTAAAGCAATACAAAAAGAATTGTCAGAAGTCTCAAATGAAGCTTAGTCTTAAAAAAACTTTAGGCAGGCTTTCAAATGATTCTCCTGTATCTATAAATAAGGATTCATTTTTATTTAATCTAATAAAAGGGAAATGTCCAAATATTTCTGAGGACTATTATTCAAAAGCAGTTTCAGCGTATCAGTTCTGTGATTATTTAATTCAGCTTTTTATCTTGAAAAAGGAAATAAACAATCTTTCGATCGAGGAAGAAATTTGCTCTGATGCGAAAAAATCATTAACAGAAGATGTTAGTGTTTTATTTTCTAAGCTAAAGGAAAGTTCGTCTTTTTTAAATGAACTTATAGCAGATTCTGAAAATTTTATGAACTGTAAAAATAAAATAGGTATGGAAAACACCTCATTTGCAGTCAGCTATGCTTGTACAGGCTCTGATATACAAAAAGCATATGTAAATAAGGAGGCTGGTTTTTATGATAGAACGCTTTACGTGTTAAATGATAATCACAATTTGATAGATCTATTATATTCAATGTATTTTACAAAAAGTATAGCAGTTATAGAACAGGATTTTGTTGGAGAAAAACAGGAGTTTGAGAACATTCCTTCAGTGGCTGAGCTTATGTATAAGCTTGATCAGGAAGAAGAAACTGATTCGATGCATATTTCAAACTTGTGTGTTAATGATGAAAAAGTACCAAATCTAACTTTAAATGAGAGTCTTGATGTTTTCTCAGATGTTCTGAATAAAAGAGGGGTTACCGTTAAGAGTATCTGCCAGGATTCAACTTTAATTATCTTTATTACAGGAGGCAGTCAGGACAGCTCATCGCTGTTTATTGCTTCAACAGTTGATATACAACTCCTTATTAGGAATCTTAATATTGAAATGCACTTATTATTGAATGAACTAATCAGTATTAAGTCAATTCAATTATTAACGGTAAATTTATGCAAACTTGTTTGTTTTCCAGAAGATTATGCAAATGAGATTGCTTCGATAATCCAATGTGATAGCTATTGGAAAATGGGGTAAAAAATGGACAAACAATCACAAAATTCAATTGAATATAATTTTCCATGGTTCTGTTTAAAGCATATTAGAGTATTAGTTATAAGCGCTCTGTTAATTGTGGTGGTTTTGGTTGGTTTTACCCTATTTAAATGGAGTGCTCTGAATCAGATGGAATCTGATGTAAATGCGAAGCTTGAACTCATAAAAGACTTTCATGAATATCAGGAAAAGATGCCAAAGATAAAACGGCTGTATGAACAGAATGAGGCAAAAGTTAAAATCCAGGAATCCACTATTAGTTCTAATCAGTTGTTAATTGATTCTCAAAACAGTCAGTTAAAAACACTTGGTGAAAAAGTTCAGGAGTTAAAAGATGAAACGTCAGAGCTTATAAGTTTAAAGCATGAAAGAACAATTATTAAGAAGCAACTCGAGACTACAAATAAGGAATTGGTAAATCTTAGTCAAGAAAAAGCAACTCTTGAGTTAGGGATTGCAAAATTAGTTAAGAATAGAGATTTGAGTTTACAAAAGCTCAAGAGCATCGAACAACAGATTTCTGTTAATGAGAAGAAAAACGATGCTCTAGTTCAATCGTTATCTGTAGCAGAAGCAAAATTATCATCTATAAAAAAGGAAATGGAAATTTTAGCGTCAGACAAGTCATCGCTATCATCCCTAGAGAAGAAGCTAACAGCTAAGATAGATAGTTTAATCTCTAAGGAGAATACATTGAATGATGCTGTAGCTAAAGTTCAAAACAGTGCTTTATCGCTGTCATCATACGACTCCCAGATTGAGGCAAGCGTAAAATCAATCAATGATATTTCAAAGATTAAGTCAGATCTTTTCAATGCCACAGAAAATCTTGGAAAGAGTTCTCTTGCTCTTGATAGTGTTTCAGTCAAAATTTCCAGTTTGTCTGATTACATTGATTCTTTATCAAGAGAATCTAAGGGCACAAGTAAAACAGTATCCCAATTAAATGAGAAAATTTCAGGGGCTATTTCTTCTGTAAACTCCCTTTCTGAAAGAGTTTCTTCCACAGGTATATCTTTGGGGAATTTAAAAGAAGAAAGTGAAACTTTGTCTGTAAAACTAAAATCAACAAATCAGCAGTTGGTAGCTCAGATCGAATCATTATCTAAAGAAATAGCAAAAATAAGGTCTCAGATTGAAAAATCTCTTAATAATCAGGACACGAACAGAGTAAATAGAGAGGATGGTGAATAATGAATACTCTTTTAGATAGTTTTCAACTTTTAGGGGATATTTTTCTCCCTTTAGGTGTAATCGTCCTTATAGCAATTCTATGTATCATAACCTATGCACTTATCAGATCATCAATGTACTTTATACATAGAATTCCTGAGGATGGTAATGATAAAGAGAATTATCTTTCATATAAGGAAAGAGCAGAACTTTACAAAGCAAGAGTTGAAGAATACAAAAAATCAATTGAGGATTTGCAGAAGCAGTATTTACTAGAGCTTGAATCTTTAAAAAATCGCGTAGATGAGGAAAAACTAAAAGATTCTCTTGAAACTGAACTTGAAACTATAGCCAATAAGATTGAGCTTGCAAATTCAGAATTGACCTCTTTATCAAAAGAAAACATAAAAAATTCTGCTGAATATGAGTATTTGAATTCAGTTCTTCCAAAATTAGAAAAAGAAAAAAATGAGATTAACAAACATATTGATGCTTCAAAATCAGAGTTCCAAACAATTTCAAGGGATCTGGAAAAGGTTGTGGCTGATTATCAACAAAAGCAGTCTAAGATTTCATTATTAGATAGAGATATTGGTAAATCTAAAGCCGAGTTGCAGCAGTTAGTGGATCAGAAAGAAAAACTGTTTTCTCAAATCAGCTCATATAAAAAAGACAATGAAAGATATGCCAATGTCTTAAAAGATTTTAACAATAAACAGTCAGAGGCTCAGCGTTTAGACAGGGACATAGGCCGATCAAGAGCTGAACTGCAGCACTTAGTTGCTATGAACAGCAAGTTACAAGAGGACATCGATAGGATTACACAAGAACAGAAGGCTTATCATGAAGGTTATAAGAGTCTAATGGAAGCTCCTCCTTCGTTGCAGGAATATGCAAAAAAAGCAGCTGATTCTTTCGATAATGAAGAGAAAGAGCTGGATTTATTTGAACATTACCTTATTTCTAAGAATTATTATTTTCCAAGACGTACTATTAACGCTTTTCATACTTCATTAAAGATTCAGAACTATAATCCTCTTACTGTTTTAGCTGGCATATCTGGAACAGGAAAAACTTTGCTTCCAACAAAGTACGCAGAATATTTTGGCATATATAATCTTGTGTTGCCAGTAGAGCCAAGATGGGATTCTCCTCAAGATCTGTTAGGCTTTTATAACTATTTAGAAAAGAAGTTTCAGGCTACAGAACTATCTAGAGCTCTAGTCGCATTTGATAATCGGAATAAGTATGAGAAAGAAGCTCCAAGACTCAGAAGCAAAGACGGGGCAAGAATAGCTTCTGTTTTAGAAGACCGAATGTTTATTGTGTTATTAGATGAAATGAATCTTGCTAGAACAGAATACTACTTCTCAAACTTTCTATCTAAACTGGAATTACGACGAAATGTCGATGATGAAAGTTCCGATTCACAAAGAAGCAATGCTGAAATTTTGATTGACGATAACTTTGGAAAGATTTGGATCCCTCAGAATGTACTATTTGTTGGCACAATGAACGAGGATGAATCAACACAGACTTTATCTGATAAAGTTTTAGACCGAGCTAATCTATTGCGTTTTGGTAAGCCAAATCAGGAAAATTTGAGTTCATCAAATAAAAATCAGGTATCTGGGAATCGTTTATTAGTGCATAGTGCAATTCCATACTCCACTTATAGAACCTGGATAAATGATCCGTCAAAATTAGATTCAACCTTTGTAGATAATGTGATTCGAGATCTAAATGATGCAATGGCACTAATCAATAAACCGTTTGGATTCCGTGTAGATAAATGTATTAGAGCATATGTAGCAAACTATCCTAATGCATTGAAAGATGAACAGGCAGAAAAATCTGCTCTTGCAGATCAGATTGAGCAGAAGATTATGCCAAAACTCAGAGGTTTGGATCTTTCAGAATCCTCAAGTGATAAATGTGTAAGAAATATTCAAGACATAGTTAACAGACTCAATGATAAAGAGTTTGATCAGGCTTTTGCCGGCGCAATTGAGGAAGGATATCGTTCCGGTATGTTTATGTGGCAAGGTGTATCTAGACTGTAGCTAATAATATGTCAGAGATAATCTTTAGGATTAGAAAGTATCCTTGGCAATGGTCTTCTCAGAGGGCTATATGTTATTTTGATACTAATACAAGTAAGATTGTGCCTCTTGAGTATTCAGGAGGCGCATTACTAGAGGTTTATGACCCAGAGATAATTGCAAAGATTAGTACTTTTACAAAATCTTTTTTCTATCCAATTGCAACTGATATCGGATCTGTATTACCTGAGGCTGAAAGATCTTTCAATTTATATACTCATTCCTATTATTTGCCGTCAGCAAAAGGAGAAGTAAAAGTATTAGAAGATTCAGGCAAATCAATATCTTTTGTTCTAAATAATACGTTTCCTAAAACAGAAGAAAAAACTGAAGAATTAGAGAATTACCTGTCATTTTTTGATGCTTTGTCTGATATTGCTAAAGATGGAATTTTCTCCAACAATCTTTATGAAGAGATCCTTTTAATATTAGGAGAGGGAGATGAAGAAAACAGACCAACTTATTCGTATATAGCCAGTATTGCCGAACCTTTATTGAAATTACTTCCATACTTCAAATTATCACTAAGAAAGATTCTTGTAGGACAGCGACAGATGCTTCCTATAAATAAGGTAAAAGAACTTGATTCGTCTTGCATAAAGTTTTTAATTAAGCAACCAGGAGAATCAATAAAAGAAAAGATTGCTGCTAATGATTTTAAAATTAAAGCTGTTGCAAGAGTTGAAAAGTATGACCTGTTAGAAAACAGAGTATTAAAGAATTTTTTAAATAGAGCATTAAAAGAATGCAACAAATATTTAAAGGAAAACAATAAGCACTTAAAAAATAATGCTGCAGGCCGAGTTTCATGCGAACGAGTTATACGCATACAATTACTTAGATCTGTATTAAAAGAAATACTCTCATATCCTGTAATGGATATTATTGCTGAGCAGGAAACTCTACCAACTCCAAATTATGTACTTCAGAATGAAAGTCATTACAGTCAGATCTGGAAGTATTATCTAAAACTGGTCAGAAAAGAAAGACAGCTTGAGGCTTCATTCATGTATCAGGATAATACTTTTAAGAATTTAGCAGAGTTGTTATTTCAGGCTGCACTTGAAGATACTGCTCATAAAACTCATAAGACCTTTAAGCTAACAGAGCTGGGTACTTCATTAATAGAAATTAATAAAGAGCAGCATTTGGGCTTTAGAACTGATTCATCAGCCGTAGGACCATTTTTACTGTCGACAGAACAGAATTATTATTTGGTTACACTAATTACTGATGTATTTATATGTGATGATAAGAAAGAGGTTTATCCTCAATACAGTAGATTAAAATACCTTGGAACAAAGTCTTTTCTTGAAATATCAAGAATGACGAAAGAAGGCTCACAAAGAGAATGGATAATACCAATTTATACTATCAATGCAATTCAGTGTCGCAAGAGAGAAGCTCTTTCTCATATTTTTGAAGATGCATATTCAGAACTGAAACTGGCTGAAAAGACGATTGTTGCAAAGGATAGTGTTGAAGGTAACTATCATATAGGAGGGATAATTATTACAAATATAGATACAGGAGATCTAGAATGCAAACAATCAAAGGATGGAATTGCCTTATATGCGATGTCTGAAAAACCTTCAGAATGGGGATTAAATGTTATAGGCCTCAGTGATTTTATTTCCGAATACCTGGAGCAGATTACTAAATGAAACAGTTTATAGTTGTTCCTTTTGGATTAAATGATACGGTTGTTGATCTGTCTGAAAAGAGAGAAAAATGTCATGACAGAAGGCTTGAATGTGTAGTTGTAAAAGATCAAAAGTTTACTATAGCAGGCAAAAGGGCCATAGCTTCTCGATTCTCAAATGGTTACGATGTGCCATTTGAATCGCGAATCAACAATAGCTTTGAAGGAATAAATAGAATCCCTGTTTATTATCTTTGGAATCAGTTAACCAACCATAGAGATAATTCAAGAAAAAAATATAAGGTCAGGCTGCGTGAGATAAATTCTGATAAAACAATAGATAAATACATCGATGAGCTTTTGCTTGAACATATAAAAGCGCTGATTTCAGATTTTGACGAAAAAAATAATTTTGGTGTTGATGAAGAGTATGAAGTATTAATTCCGATTTCTAATGAATTATCGGAATATGCGCAGGAATACTTGATTAGATCCGCTTCAGTGTGTGGTATAAAACTGAGCTTTATTTGGAAAGAGGTAGCGGCCCTAATGATGCTCATTCATGAGCGTAAAGGATCTGTTTATCTAAACGAAGGCAAAAAAATAAAGGTTGTTTACATTGGTGTGGATGGAATTGAATCTTGCACTTTTGAACTTGCAATTGATGGAGAAGCTCTTGTTCCTGTAAGAAGAAGACCTTCTGTAAAAAGACAACAGATTCCAGCTATTGACAGTCTTATTCAGCATCTGCATGAGGTCAACTCAGTAAAAGGAAAATTGTATGATTCTGCTTTGTCAGTTTGGCAGATAATTAATACCCGACATGATGTTTTTGATCAGTATCTTCAAAACAGTTGCAGTGAAGTTGAAAAGAGTGTCATTTATCAGAATAAAATTGCAGAGCTTTTAGATTATGAGTTAGTGTCGAAAAATACAAAACCTGATTACACAATATCTCAATCTTATTTTACTAAAAAGCTCTCTGAAGATAACAATATATTACCTGATATTGAATTTGATATAAATGATTTTATTTTTGACAAAACAGATGATAGTTATGATGCAATTCTTCTGTGTGGAGGTTTTATCTCAAAAAATCTTCAAGAAAGAATTCTTTCTGAAGCAGAACTGAGAAATGTTACTGTATTTACATCGGCTACAGATTTAATCACAGAGGGGTGCAAGCTATATGATTATAATCTTAGTCATGATCTACCAACTTATATGGATGTGATCCCTTCTCTAGCTATAGCCTATCTTGATGATACTGAGTATAAGTGGAGCTATCTTATTCCCAAAAACACAAAGATTGCAGGAGGCAGGGAATATAGAAATGAAAAGCCATTTAAAGATCTTTATCTTGATAAAAACGAAAGAAGATTACTTGTATATTTGAAAGTTGAAGATGATGATCAGGAAGAGGATTCTGGAATAAGAGTTCAAGAAAAGACTTTTGAAAAGTCATCTGATGAAGCAATTAAACTTGTATTAAACCTCAGTATAAGGGCTGCTCAAGGTT
This sequence comes from Succinivibrio sp., assembly GCA_051891035.1. Classification (GTDB taxonomy): domain Bacteria; phylum Pseudomonadota; class Gammaproteobacteria; order Enterobacterales; family Succinivibrionaceae; genus Succinivibrio. The sequence continues at coordinate 16,949 of JBJFET010000152.1, forward strand.
TGGCAAAGGTATATATAACTGATGAACAGTCATTTTTGCCGGCAAGAGGTTTTTTATTTGATTATTCTGATATGAAAAAAACAGAACTGCCTCCAATAAAGCTTCCCTACCCAAAAGAGAGTGTTTTTCCTAATGTATATAATGAGTACAATCCAATTTTATCAGAAGTTGCTGATTCTCTTTTAGAGGAAGTCTGCAATAGTACTTTTGATAGTGATATTGTTGAAACTCTCTCTAACATCTATAAAAAACTGACATCAAAAATAAAGGGGATGCGCCCATATAACCTGGATCTTTATGCAGGCACGAATAAGACAAATCAGGAAAATCTTTTAAAGATAATCGAATTATCTGAATCATTATTTAAATTTGAGAGTGGAAAACTTCAAGTCGTAACAGATTATAAAACTTATCATCTTTCAAATAATGATGAGGGAGGATTACAGAAACTATTAACATATTTGAGTTATCTTTATAATAAAACACCAAAAGCAGTAAAGAAATATCTTGAATACCGACTAGATAATAATGCTAGAGGTTTAGATGCCTATCGGTTTTTCGAACTTTACACAAGAGTTTTTAATAATGAACAAGAAGTAATTACAAAAATCTTTAAGTGGTTTAATCAGTTAACTCGCGATAATAGAAATAAATTCTATATAATTAAATCACTGAATTGGCTTTTAGATTACTCTCCTAAAGCAAAATTCTGTCTGTCAAAAGAAACAGCATCCAACATAATACAGTTAAGTTATGATGCTTTCGTTGAACAAAAGAAAAAGGGTAATTATAAAAATAAGTTTGCAAAAGCTACGAAGCTCTTTTTAATGTCGTTAAAGTATAGATGCAAAGATCGCGACTTTATGCTTCCCGGAAAAGAGCCTCTCTATTTGTTGAAAATGAAAACTGATATATATGACATTATCGATGAAGGTGTAAAAAGAATCCCACAAAACAATAAATCTTTACTAATAAGAGATTATAAAGAAAAGATTGAGGACTTTATCAACAAAAAAGGAGATATGTCGTTTATTAGGAGAATAAACGAAAACATAGGAGATAAAGAAAGCGACTGATATCAAAAGTGATAAATGCCAATAAATAATGTAAGAAAAACGTAGTCGCTTTCCCATACATCGTCGTATTGTTTGAAATCGCAATCAGAAACAGCACCTAAGGTGAAGGTGCTGTTCCATTTCAATAATAAAGCTAGGTGCTAGGGCAGAGCAGCATCAGCACCGATCGATTCTTGACCTTGATAAAGTCACCAGGCTTGTATCTTGTACTCATGTAGAAAGGCGTTACATCCTGTCCAGGACCTAAAGCCGTATTCAAGAACTGATACCAGTTCTTGTTGAGCTCTCCTGGTACACAAGGAACTTCTATTGTCAGATCTTCCCAGAAGGCATTTACGAAAATGTAGGCATACATTTCCTGCTGCTGATAGTAGTAGAGGAAGCCTATTGAATGAGACATATCTGACCAGTCAGGCTGGAACGGTTTGGTTCCATGCCACTGAATTTTTGCTCCTGAGAGTAGCTTGTCAAGCTTGTGGTGTGGTTTGTCGTTAACATGCTTGATGTTGCCTACTCTGGTCAGGTTAATAAGAGTTTTGGTAAACTCAAACATCTCTTTTTGCATGGAATTTAAATTCCAGTTCAGATAGCTTATCTCATTATCCTGACAGTAGGCATTGTTGTTGCCCTTCTGCGTTCTTAAGACCTCATCTCCCATGCATATCATCGGAGTTCCAAGCGACAGCATGGTGATAGCCATGAAGTTCTTCACCTGGCGCAGTCGAAGCTCTTTGAGTCTTTCATCGTCACAAGGACCCTCATAACCGTAGTTGGCAGAGTAGTTGTTGTTATTGCCGTCCCTGTTGTGTTCGCCATTGGCCTTGTTGTGTTTGTCTGCATAGCAGACAAGATCATAGAGGGTAAAGCCGTCATGGCATGTGATAAAGTTGACTGATTTTTGAGCGTCAACCATATGCTCATTGTAGATATCAGGTGAGCCAAGCAGTCTTAGCACAAACTTTTTGACCATGCATGGATCTGATCTCATGAAACTTCTGACATCATCTCTGAACTGACCGTTCCATTCACGCCATTTGCTACCGGAGATTGAACCTAACTGGTATAGTCCACCTGCATCCCATGGCTCTGCAATGATTTTTGTGTCTGCAAGTCTTGTATTGGCATCAATGGAGAGCAGAGTCGAGTTGTCGTTCATAGGACAGCCAAACTTGTCTCTTGTTAGGATGGATGCAAGATCAAATCTGAATCCGTCAACATGCATCTTTTCATGCCAGAAGATCAGTGAGTCTATGATAAGCTTTCTTACCACAGGCTGATTGGCATTTAAAGAGTTTCCGCATCCTGAATAGTTCTGATAGTAGCCGTCATTGATGATGTAGTAGCCATCCTTGTCAAAACCTTTAAAACAGTATGTAGGACCGTTCTCATCACCTTCAGATGTGTGGTTGTATACCACATCAAGAATAACTTCAATTCCGTTTTTGTGCAGAGCTTTGACCATGTCTCTAAACTCATTGAGAGGACCGTCGATACTCTTGTCTGCACTGTATCCCTCATGAGGGGCAAAGAAAGCCATTGGGGAATATCCCCAGTAGTTTGCCATGTTTGGTCTAGCATCTGCTTCGTCAAACTGATAGATTGGCATCAGTTCCACAGATGTGATTCCAAGCTCTACAAGATAAGGGATCTTTTCAATAAGACCACGGTATGTACCCCGGATATCATCTGACAGTCCTGAGCTTTTGTCTTTGGTAAATCCCTTTACGTGCATTTCATAGATGATGGTGTTCTCAAGGGAGTGATGAGGGAATGTATCAATACCCCAGTCATATTTATCAATATTTACCACAGCACTTTTGGCGCAGGTTCTAAAGGCTCTTTTCTCGTTCTTGCTTTGGAATCTTTCATACTGATCAGGATAGAGCACTCTCTTGCCGTACGGATCAATCAGTATCTTACCTTCTTCTTGAGCCTGATCATTATCGTTAATGTATTTTGTAATGCGATAGGCATAAATCTGTCCCTCACCTATATTATGGACAAAAACATGCCAGTAATAGCTTGATTTGAAAACACTAGATGAGAGGTGAATTACATATGGTGAATCATCATTAACGTTCTTGAACAGTAACAGTTCAATTTCGGCTGCATCAGGGGCCCATACGGAAAAGTTGACACCGTTTTTCTCAATGGTTGCACCTAAATACCTGCAGTGACCTACTGAAATAATGTAATCTTTATCGCTCACGTATACCAGACCTTGATTAACTTGAATATTTATTATTGTACATTTTTAGGGCATTGTTAATCTAAGTACCCTAAATTGTGTTATTTTCGTTTTATATATCTGTTGGAGTAAATATAAATGGCTAATGTTAAATATTATGCTGCCGGTCGTCTAAATACCACTCCTTTAGATTTTAACGGCAACTTTGAAAAAATTCTAACTCAAACTGAACTTGCAAAAAAGGATAATATCACCTTAATTGCCTTTCCTGAGCTTAGCATAACAGGTTTTGACTGTGGAGATTTATTTGCTCATTATGAGATAGCCAAAGCATCTGTCCGCACACTTTTAAAGCTGAAGTACTCTCTGTGCGAGGGCATTACTGCAGGTGTAGGTCTTCCGCTTTTAGGAAATGACAACCGGATCTATGACGGTTATGTATTCTTGAGAAAAGGTCAGATCCTCGGTATCAGCGTACTTCATTCATGCTATAACAGCAGAGATCAGAGAGTAAGATATTTCAGAACACCATGTGCCGATGATCTCAGTTTTACCATTGGCTCAGAAACCTTTGTTCCTGATAATAATTTTGTAATAGATTCCCATAAGGTCAGCGTATTCTTTAACGAAGGTGACCTTTCATTTATCCGTGAGCCAGAACTTATCATCTGTCCTGAGGCAAAGAGATTTGAGTTATTTGAGGCTCAGTCAAGAGTAGTAGATGCTGTCTCTTTATCATCTGCAATGAACTGTGAGGTTCTGACCACCAATTTGCTAGGCTGTGAGAGCGGTTCTGATATCTATGATGGTCTTAGCGTTTTTGCAAGCAGAGGAAGTCTTGAAGCTCAGAGTTCTTTCCTATCATTTAAAAGAGCTGATTATGTGAAGTCAGACTGTGGAATTTCGGAGTTTTTAAATGAGTATGACACAGTTGTAAGAGCAGTATCACTAGGTCAGTTTGACTGGATGCTCAAGACCAGGGCACATGGTTATGCTCTTTCAATGTCAGGCGGGGCTGATTCAGGTCTGTGTGCAACCTGTGTCTGCTACGGACAGCTTGCAGCCCTTGAAGAGCTTGGCTATGAGCAGTACAAGGCTCTGCTTGAACCATTAAAATTTGACGTTCCTTCACTTGATGATGATCATCAGAAATTCATCAAAGAGAAGATGATGCCTCAGATCCTGACCACAGTATATCAGGGATCTGCCGTATCAGGCTCAGTCACAAGAACTGCAGCCTCAAAGGTTGCTCATAACATTGGTGCATCACACCATGAGTGGTCAATTGCAAAGCTTGTTGAAGACTATGTATCAATTATCAACGAAACAACTCCAGGTGATCCACTCAACTGGGACAGAGATGATCTGACACTGCAGAACATTCAGGCCAGATCAAGAGCTCCTGGTATCTGGATGATTGCAAACAGATACAACAAGCTTTTAATGAGTACCTGCAATGCCTCAGAGGATGCAGTTGGCTACTGCACAATGGATGGCGACACAGCAGGTGGACTCTCTCCAATTGGTGATGTGTCAAAGAGCAGAATTCTGAAAATCAATGCTCATATTGCAAAAGACGGCATTGAGGTATGCGCTGGCGGAATTAAGCTTGATGTACCTGATATGTCATACATTTCAGCACAGGCACCTACAGCTGAATTGAGACCTGGTCAGACTGATGAGCGCGATCTGATGCCATATGTAATTCTGGACAGAATTCATTATCTGCATCAGAATGATTATGCATCACCACAGCTGATCCTCGATACACTTGCTCAGGAGTATGGTGATTTTTCCCGTGATGAATTAAAGACCTTTGTAGTGCGCTACTTTACAAAGTTTGCAGTAAATCAGTGGAAGAGAGAACGTGGTGCAACCACCTTCCATATTGAAAAGAATGATCTGAACGCCAAAAACGGCTTTATCTTCCCGTTGCTAAATGACGGATACAGATCATTACTCGAAGATCTCAAATAGTCACTACCACAAGACACACAAGCAGACTGTCATCTGGCAGTCTGCTCCTTGAATAAAGACTATTCTGCAGCACAAAGACTCAAAACAGTATTACAGATACAATCTTTTTGAGCAACCTTCCTTTTCAAGATAATCGTTCAGTGCGCTTACACCTGATTTTTCAAGCTCTTTATCAAGAACAGAAGCAAGAGCTGGAATGACAAAGCTTTTGAGATCTTCAGCATGAGCAAAGCACAGAATATCGCTATACTCGTCTTGGACAAAATATCCAGAATCCGGATCGAAATCCTTTGAATTCTCGATGGCATTTTCAAGCGAATCTTCAGAAAAGTCATAGACATCCTGGGTGATTCTGATAAAGCGGCAGTCTGAGCCTTTGACTGACAGATATCTTAAAACACCGTTTAGTGACTCAATATCAAAAGAGGCAAGCTCTGACTGAGTTTTTGTAAAAGGCTCAAAAGGATAGGTTACACAGAAGTTTCCGTTTTTCTGATAGATGACTGGCTTTGAGTAGAGCGCATCAGCTATCTCCTTACTTTCGCTTATGAATTTTAACAGTGCTGATAGAGTTTTGGCACTGTCAGGATCGCTTACTCTGATCCTTGCGCACTCTACAGTCTTTTCAAGCTTCTTCATCTTGGTGTAGACAATAAAGCAACTGGAGTTTGCATCATAGGTGATGTAGGCGTGAAGTCCTGAAGCCTTGAGCATTGTGCTTGCCAGATCTGCCAAAAATAGTCTCTGCACAATTAGTTCCTGATCCATTGTTTATTCCTGATGCTGATTTCTTATAAAAAATTCGTGACACAGGTGATAAAAAAAGTTACCTGTGTTTTTACTGAGTTAACAAAAAGCTTTGCGACCTTTTAATGAAATATTGGCAATATTTGGCTGATAAGACAAGTTTTAGCAGCAGTTTGGATCTTAATAGTGCGAACATGACAGGATATTGTGTCTGATAAGATATACCATGAAATTTTGTTAGAATACTCACATCTTTTAATCCACCATTTGGTTTTATTATGTTTACAACTACAACTACTTTTATTGTCTACATTTTTGCCATGATTGTGATTGGCATTGTAGCAGCCCGTTCTACTAATTCATTAAATGACTATGTACTAGGTGGCAGACGTCTTGGCAAGGTTATTACCGGTCTGTCAGCTGGTGCTTCTGATATGTCCGGCTGGCTTCTTATGGGCCTGCCAGGTGCACTGTTTGTAGGTGGTATTTCACAGGCCTGGATTGCAATCGGTCTTACCATCGGTCAGTGGTGCAACTGGAAGTTTGTGGCAGCAAGACTGCGTTCATTCACACAGAATGCATCTGATGCACTGACACTTCCTGACTACTTTGCCGCAAGATTCAAAGACAGACTTCGTGTCACCTCTGTAGTATCAGCTGTGATTATTCTTATCTTCTTTGTGGTTTACTGTGCTTCAGGCATGGTTTCAGGTGCAAGACTCTTTGAGCAGACCTTTGGCATGGATTATTACAATGCACTTTTAATTGGTGCCGTATCCACCATTCTGTACGTATGCATCGGCGGATTCCTGGCTGTCAGCTGGACTGATGCCGTACAGGCAACCCTGATGATTTTTGCTCTCATTATTACTCCAATCTTTATCATTTCTGACATCGGCTCCATTTCACTTGCAAACGAGATCGTTGCTGCAAAGGGCCCTGATATGTCAAACATGTTAAGCGGAGTAAGCGCAATCAGCCTGATTTCTCTTGCCGGATGGGGACTTGGCTATGTAGGTCAGCCTCACATTCTGGTCAGATTCATGGCCGCATCAACAGTCCGCGGTATGGGTGGTGCTAGACGAATCAGTATCAGCTGGATGATCTTCTGTCTGCTCGGAGCTGTTCTTGTTGGATACTATGGTGTTGCCTTTATTGCCAAGCACCCTGAAATCACCTTTGAAAATCCAGAGAAAATCTTTATTGTGGCAACACAGGTTCTGTTTACCCCATGGGTTGCAGGTATTCTGTTATCAGCAATTCTGGCAGCTGTCATGAGTACTCTCTCATGTCAGCTTTTAGTTGCTTCAACCACACTTACAGCAGACTTCTACCGCCGTGTTGTTCGTCCTCATGCTTCACAGACTGAGCTTGTATGGATAGGTCGTCTGATGCTTCTGTTAGTTGCAGCAGTTGCCTATATCATCGCACTTGATCCAGAATCAGGTATCCTCAAGCTGGTAGCCTATGCTTGGGCAGGTTTTGGTGCTGCCTTTGGTCCATGTGTAGTGATTTCTGTATTCTGGAAGAGAATGACTCTCCCTGCTGCCATATCTGGTATGATCGCAGGTGCAGTAACTGTAATTGTCTGGGAAATGGGTAACTTCTTTGGCCTGTACTCATTGGTTCCTGGATTTATTATTTCAGCTACTGTAATTGTTGCAGTAAGCCTTATTTCTCAGAATGGAAACAAGGAGGTTGAAGAACTCTTTGATTCATTAGAGAATAAGTTCTGGAAAGAAGTTAAAGATCGTTAACAGTCACAGGAGATGGATTTGAAGAGTTTGCCGCCAAATGTATATCTGCACTCTTATCTGCAGAAGGCTGGTGTAAGATTCAGCCTGAATGTGGTTGATACCATGTGCAAAAAAGGTTTTGGCATCTCGTTCTATCTCCTGCTAATTCTGTCTGTGCTGCTGACTTTATGTTACTGCACAGACAATATCTCCCTTCTCAAGGACAAGGCTCACTTCATGCTTCTCTATGGCCTTGTTAACCTATATCTTTTCCTGTACATCGTAAGGGTTTTAAGATACAGACACATAAGGCGCCATTTAAGAGAGGATGATGCTCCGATTATTGTTGAATCCTATGCTGTTGTCCTTCTTGATCTCAGTCAGAGCAATCCTGAGAAGACAGTAAAGCCAAAAAAGTATGCTGTCTTATATAAGGAATGTGGAAGCAGAAAACCCAGATTTTTTACAGGTGCCGTTAAAAACGGTACAGTAGAGTTTAATAAAGAGCAGATTGCCAGAGTCTTTATTGACAGAAAGAATGAGCGTTACTATACAGTTGATGATGACAAGTTTTATAAGACAGTCTCTGAAAAACTGAAAAAAGGAGAAGTTTATTCTCTTGGAAAGATGGTAAGCAAGCTCAATTCCGTATCTGACAGATCATCGCTTGACACTCAGACTGACCAGTCTACACATTCAAACTGATTTATCAGAGGATCATTTAGCAGTTTCTCGTTTGGATTTACTGCAATCTTATGGGTGCATAAAAGCAGCATCGGAATGTCATTGACGCTGTCACCATAAGCATAGGAATCCTCAATGCTCAGATCGTTCTGCTCAACAAACTGTCTGATTTTTGTGACTTTTAGCTCCTTGTATGCAGGATCACCTACAATTTTACCTGTAACTTTTCCATCTACGCATTCAATCGAAGTTGCTATCACATGGTCAATTCCAACCTGCCTTGCTATGTGTCTTGCCAGAAAGTCTGCTGTAGAGGTGACAATAACAATCAGATCATTTCTCTTTTTGTGAAATTCTATGGCTCTTCTGGCTCCAGGGAATACGTGAGGAATGATCTTTTCCCTGACAATTTCTGACAGGAGAGCATCTCTATTTTTCTCATCA
>JBJFET010000153.1:0-25583 GCA_051891035.1 Succinivibrio sp.
AATGACCTTTGTTTCTTAATGAAACAAAGTCCTCATTACCAACTGGTAATGGTTTGAATGTCTTTACGCTCATTTACTTATATCCTGAAATTTCATCTACAGCTTTATTTTAGCTGAATTTTACGTCAATTCAATGTTACTAAATCTATATCCAAATGCTCATTCATTTTTATTTCTCACTAGATACTAATGCGAAAGAAAGAGGCAAAATATGTTTTTTATCAAAACATATTCACTTTGTAAAAAACATAGTTTTCTATCTTATTTCAAAACTAGCCTAAACAATTATTGCTATGACTATCTAACAAAAAGCGATTTGCTATATACCGATTTTCGACAGTTGTACTAAAGTTCACTTCTCCAAGTCCTTGATAGATAAGGCGTGAAGATTATTTCCTTTCTTAGTCGTCCATAATCATTTCTGGAGAGGTTTTAATTTTTTTTAATATTTTTTTAGGGAGTTTTTCATAACAATTTGCCGCCTAATTCTTTCAAATCAAAGAACTCTAATAACTCAGATAACAGTTCACTGTTACTGTAGTCAGGTGCAAAGGCTTGACCTTCAGCTATGCTGATTAGGCTTAACTCTCGGATAGCATCTAATATTTCAAGTACGGTATATTTACCTTCAGGATATTTCAGATTATCTATGTTGTGTCTGGCAATCTTGCGTTCGATAAGATGCAAGGCAATAAAGCAGGTCTGGAAGTGAGCAACAATCCTTGAGTCTTTATTGTGATAGAAAGGACGTGATTTCAGATCGGTTTTCATAATGCGGAAACACTCTTCACTCTCCCATCTTATCTGTACAATAGCTATGATCTGCTGAACAGTGTAGCTCGCAGTTAAGATTAAGATCATTCCTTTTTCATGTTAGTTTTTTCAGTAGACAATCGACATACCATTTCTTTAGGGTCTTCTGCTGCTTTGACTTTATCACTAGCAAAGACAATCATTCCATTTTCATCTATTAGATAGGTGGTTCTTTGTACTCCCATATAGGTTCTTCCGTAATTTTTCTTCTCTTTGTAGACGTCATATGCCTTAATCGCACCAAGGTCTTCATCTGAAAGAAGTACAATTGAGAGATCCTGTTTAGATTCAAAATTCTTGTGAGACTTTACACTATCCTTACTGATGCCGAGGATTACTGCGTTGTGCTCAGAAAACTCTTCTTTGAGAGCACTGTATCCTGCTGCCTGCTTTGTACAGCCTGAGGTATTATCTTTTGGATAAAAATACAATACAACCTTCTTACCCTTATAATCAGAAAGTTTATGCAGTTTCCCATCCTGATCTGGAAGTGTAAAGTCAGGTGCGACAGTTCCTGTTTCCAGCATTATTAACTCCTGTATTTGTTTTCTTATGATGACCTAATTATCACCAGACACGTAATACATCATGCCTTTTTACTCACAAGGACTTCTGCTTTTTAAATTCTTCATAGCCCTGTTTTCTTAACAGACAGGCGGGACACTCTGCGCATCCGTATCCCCACTCATGCAGTACATCATGGTTTCCTTTATAACAGGTATGAGTCATTTCAATGATAAGTTTAAGATACTCCTCTCCCCCTAATTCATATGCCATGGCAAAAGTCTGTGCCTTTGTTTTATCCATGAGCGGAGTTTCAAAGGTTATCCTTGACTCCATTCCAAGATTAACAGCTCTCTCAAGAGCAAGAATTGTCTCTTTTCTGCAGTCTGGATAACCAGAATAGTCTGCCTGACCTACACCTGTAATTACAGTGTCAGCACCTATAGTATAGGCATAACTTGCCGCATAGCACAGAAAGATGAGATTTCTGCCAGGAACAAATGATGTCGGAAGATTATTTTTCTTATCAATCACATACTCACCGCTATCCTGAGTTAATGCCGAATCGGTAAGATCTTTTAAAGAAGTGATATCAATTACACGATCATCCTTGAGCTTTGACTTTAAATCTGGAAATTTCTGAATTATCTGGCTGAGGATCTCTTTTCTGCACTTAAGTTCTACACTATGCCTCTGACCGTAATTAAAGCCTATCGTCCACACCATATCATAAGTATTTAGTGCATATAAAAGACAGGTTGTACTGTCCTGTCCGCCAGAAAAAACAACTAATGCCTTGGTCATACAGCCTCACAATTTATTTAAACCACACTCACAGTATAAATTATCTTTGCCACTTTTAACAAAACGGCAAAACATGCCCCCGTTTTTGAAGAACTCACATTGCCGGTATAGGCAAATTCGGTAACAACTTTAAATATTTTTATTATAAATCAATAAATTAAAATCTTGGCACAGCAATTGCTTTTACTAAGACATAAGGGCAGAGCCCACAAATAAAAATAATTTAGTGAGAGAAAACATTATTAACTATCTATAACCGTTGGAGAAACACTATGTTCAATACATCTATTTCTGGTTTAAATGCTTCTCAGAAGTACCTTGATACAACATCAAACAACATTGCCAACTCTAATTCTTACGGCTTCAAAAAATCACGTGCAGAGTTTGCTGATATTTACTCAAACTCAGTATTTACAAGCAGCAAGACTGCAACCGGAATGGGTGCCACTACTACTACTGTAGCACAGCAGTTCACTCAGGGATCACTTTCAGGTGATACCGGAAACAATCTTGATATGGCAATCAGTGGCAATGGCTTCTTTGTTCTTGCAAACGAGCCAAATGATTCTGCCGTAGCAAATAACGGTGACAGAACCTATACCAGAAACGGTGCATTTGAAATAAACAAAGACGGTTATATTGTAACTGCAATGGGTGACTATCTTCAGGGATATACCATTGACAAGAATGGTAATACATCAAATCTTGATCTGACATCAACAAAGGCAATTCAGATCCCAAGTGATACAGGTGCACCAAAGATGTCTACCCGCGCAGGTATTGATATCAATCTTCCTGCAGGCGCAGAAGCTTTGGCTACCAGTACAGCTACTGCCATGAGCAAGTTCGATCACACTGACAGCTCAACCTATACGAATGCAACCTCACAGACAATCTATGATTCATTAGGTGGAGCTCATACCTTAACCTACTACTTTGTAAAAGATCACGTAAATGACGGCTCAGTTGATCCAACTTCAACAGCAACACCACCTGCAACCTACCCTACAGACGGCAATACCGTATGGAATGTTGTTGCATACGTTGACGGTCATCCTGTTGATATGGCAGATGCCGGTTCCAATGCTGTTGAGTATAAGGTGACAGATGCAGGCTCTGCTGATGTAGGCGAAACCTTCTACGGTATGCAGCTGACCTTTGGTACTGACGGCAAACTCATTGATAACGGACAGAAACCTGCAAACGTAGTATTTACCAATGATGGAACTGCCTATCCACAGAGAACCGGTCGTGCCGAGTATACTCTGGCTGCAACAATGGGTGGTGCCGTATCAAACGATCAGTCTCTGAGCATTGATATGGATTTTACCCAGTACGGAAGCTCAAAATTCTCTGTAAGCAATATTACCAATGATGGTTACTCAACAGGTGTTCTTGAGAATGTTCAGGTAGATGAGAACGGCATTATCATTGCCTCATACTCAAACGGCAGAACAGAAATGATCTGCAAGGTTGCAATGGCTAACTTCTCAAATCCTCAGGGATTAATCAAAATTGGTGATACTCAGTGGAAAGAATCTGTAAACTCAGGTCAGGCTCAGGCTTGTGAGGCAAATTCAGGAATGGCTGGTGCCATCAAAGGAGCAAACCTCGAGTTATCAAATGTTGAGCTTGCCTCAGAACTTGTAGATCTGATTATTGCTCAAAGAAGCTATCAGGCTAATGCACAGGCACTACAGACTCAGAATACTGCTATGGATTCAATCATGAACATCCGCTAGTAATGTAAAGTTTCTCTTTTAGATAGTGTTGCCCCTTTCTGATGATTGGGGCTTTTTTTTATCCTGGCGGAAAATATTTTGTTATATGAAACACAAATTTTCCTATATGTTGAAGCAAAGATATTCTCAATTTACTAAACTTGCTGCATACATACATGAATTATAAGGGAGTAAGGTATGCTTAAAAAATTCATTTCACTCTGTTCTGTTTCACTTGCTGCAATGGTATTTACCGGATGTACATACAGCCATGTAAAATCTGCTAATACATCCGCTTCAAATGATGTAGGAGAGGTATGTATTGTAAAACTTCCAAATACCTCAAGACATCCTGTAAACACTCTCATTCAGGATAATATTGTGGCAGGTTTCGATTCACTTGGTATTTCCTCAAAGCTCATCCCAGATCTTGACAGAGCCTATTCAAACAATTGCTCTTACGCCATGAAGTACTCAGTAAGAGGAGGTCAGAAAGACAAGATAGGCTACATTCACATCAGATTCTACAACATAGGTACTGATGGACAGATTATCCCAAATGGCGAGATTTCACATAGACAGCCTGTGTATGTAAGCAAGCCAGAACAGAGACAGCAGAAAATTACTCAGCTTCTCAGTCAGATGCTTGGAAGATAGCCTTAAAATATTGACAGGATAGCAGCTTTTACCTAAAACACCGCTTTTCATGCCGTGTTTTTGTAAGATCAGAACTTGATACACGGAAGCTGCATCATGATTGAAGAAAGTCTTTGTAATCTGTAAATCCACAGTATCGGGTAGCCAATTATTGTAAACAGATATTTTGGGGCAGAGTCACCATTTTGTGGTTATGATAAATTTTGATGCAGGATACAAGATAATTATGATCAACTGAAAAGAATTACCACTTTATGTATAATGGTTACAGACAGTTTTGTCAGTTTTGTCTGTAGGAATATAATAGTGATAAAGAAAATATCTGTTCTTGTATTGGCTTCTATCTTAGCTGTCGGATGCAGCAGCACCAAAGTAAAGCATGGAAAATACAGCGCTAACAATGACTTTTCCAATATTTGTGTTATCCACCAGGAAAACTCCACAAAAAGACCTTCAAATGGTATTTTTGAGCAGATGGTTCAAAACTCTTTTGAATCATTCGGTATTCCTTCTACTGTCATCAGAAGCAAAAATGAAGCCCACAACAGTAACTGCTCTCACCTGTTTTCATACAAACTCAGTCAGAAGCGAAATAATGTCTTGAAACTTATAAAAATGAGACTTGACAGAACATCCTCAGCTGACAGGGGCAAGGGCTTAGTTGGTACTGTTACACATAAAAAAGCTGTTAACCTCAATGATACAGCTCAATCTCAGAAAACTATTACTGATCTTGTATCAAAGATTATCGGATACTGATTTTATAAAAATTTACAATCCTAATAATTTGAAATTATAAATGACAAAAAAGACAATTTCTGCATTTGAGGCTATTTCCAAGGCGCAGGAAATCGCCTGCGGTCCCATGCTGTTTCAGACAGTCTGTGTTCTGTTTGACCATAACGTACTCAATTTATTAGACAAAAGCAAAGACGGTCTCTCTCTTGATGAGCTTGAAAACCAGACTGACCTTAACAGATACGCACTGGATATTCTTCTTGATATGGCTATCTCTGGTTGTGTGGTTAAAAAGGATGACAACAGATACTATCTTACAAAGATCGGTTATTTTATCTGTAATGACAATATGACCAGAATCAACCTAAAGTTTAATCAGCATGTCTGCTATAAGGCAATGACCCTCCTGGACAATGCTGTTACAAGCGGTAAACCTTCCGGACTTAAGGTTTTTGATGAGTCATGGGAAACCATCTATCCTCATTTGTCTGAGCTTCCTGGTGAAGCCAGAAAGGCATGGTTTGACTGGGATCATCTGTATTCACAGACCTCCTTTAGAGAGGCTATTAGAATTATTGGTGAAAGATTCTCCCCACAACAGATATTTGATGTGGGAGGAAACACAGGAAAGTTTGCCATCGAATGCAGCAATATTCTAAAGGACTGCAAAGTTACCATTATTGATCTGCCACAGCAGATTAAACTTGCTACAGAGAATATTAAAGCTCACAGACTTGAAGACAGATTAAGCTTCTTTGGTGCCGATATTCTTGAAGATCAATCTCTTCCTGAGGGAGCAGACATCTGGTGGATGAGTCAGTTTTTAGACTGTTTCTCAGAAGATCAGGTCGTTTCTATCCTTTCAAAGATCAGAAAGGTAATCAAGGATGGCGCTCACGTATGCATTTTAGAGCCTATTGCCGACAGACAGAAATTTGATGCGGCAAGTTTCTCAATCAATGCAGGCTCTCTTTATTTCTGCGCTATTGCTAACGGTTATTCTCGTTTTTATTCAACCAAGATCCTCACCTCTTTGATTGAAAAGGCAGGATTCAAGGTTGACAGCATTGTAGATAATCTTGGAATTAGCAATTCCATGTTCATATGCTCAAAGGCTTAAGGCATGAAATTCAGTTTTAACATTGAAGTGTGCTCTGGAAGAGCTTTTGGATTTACCTCAAACGAGGATTTTGTAAAGCTTAAAAAAGGAGAGCTTACAGCTGACAGGAACGCTGTAAATCCAAAGCCTAAGAACATACCTATGATGACGGCAAGACGACTGAGTCCTGGTTGCCGTATGGCTGTCGATCTCGGTCTTGAACTAATTAAAATTCATCCTGACATTGATGCTGTAATCTATTCAAGCGATACTGGAGAACAGGAGCATAATTTCAAGGTTCTTGATGCGTTAGCACAGAAGATGCCGTGCTCACCGACAGATTTTTCAATGTCTGTTCACAATACTGCAGTTGGCAACTTCACTATTCTCTCAAAGCTGAAAATACCATCAAGTTCAATCAGCGCCGGAGCAGATTCGTTCATGATGGCTTTATCTGATGCATGGTCATTTCTACAGACTTCATATAAGAAGATTCTGCTTGTTGACTACTGTGTGCAGATGCCAGAGTTCTACTCTTACTACCTTGATGAGAACTACCCGAAATTCCCATATGCTACAGGCTTCATCCTCAGCAGAGGAAATGACGTGACTGTTGAAACGGTAAGTGAAAGGCACGATCTTAAATTTTTTGAACCGCTGTCGCTTGAATTTTTAATAAATTATCTTGCAGATAATCATTCTTTTAGCCTTAACGGACAGAGACTCAAATGGAAGATCAGCATGTAAATGCCTTTGCAGGTATATACAGAGTAATAATAGGTGCCATACTTTTCTTTGTATTCGGCATTGGAGCTCTGTGCATATCGGCTGTGACATTCAATCTGATAAGGCTGTTCGTAAGAAACACAGAGAAAAGAACCAGATTATCAAGAAACATCACCAGGTATTCTTTTATTTTTTTTCTGAAATCTGGCTGTTTTCTTGGAGTTTTTGATATCCGCATAAATGGTCTTGAAAAGATTAAGGACGATAGGGGCTTTGTCTATATTGCCAATCATCCAAGTCTACTTGATATAGTGGTTTTATGCTCGATTGTTAAGGATGCCAACTGTGTGGTCAAGGCTTCGCTTCTGAACAACCCGTTTTTGAGTGGGATTATAAAATGCAACAGCTATGTACCAAACGCACAGGATGCGCTGACGATTATAAAAAAATGCTCTGCATCCTTAAATCAAGGGGATAATCTGATTATCTTCCCTGAAGGCAGCAGGACAGTAAGACCAAACAGTGAGATTAAATTCAAGCATGGTTTTGCAAGCCTTGCTCTGTTTGGTCTGCACAGTATTCGCCCTTTAACCATTCGTTTTGCAGGTGAGGGATTAAAAAAGAATACTCCTTGGTACTATGTGTACTACAGAAGACTTGAGTACACAGTCAGCATGCTAGACGAGTTTGACACCTCAGCATTCAGCAGAACTTATGAGGACAGGGAAGACTCTGCAAAAGCTAGACTGATTACCAGAGATCTTGAAAGATTAATTAAAACAAACCTTTAAGGAAATAAAATGGAAGAACTATATACTGAAATAAAGCAGCTTATTATCGATTCTCTGAATCTTGAAGATATAAGTATCAATGATATCGAGACTGATGCTCCTCTGTTTATTGATGGACTGGGTCTTGATTCTATTGATGCTCTTGAGCTTGGTATGGCTATCAAGCAGAAGTACGACATTACTCTTTCTTCTGACAATGAGGAAATGAAAAAATGCTTCTACTCAGTTAAAACCTTAGCAGACTACATTCAACAAAACAGATAAGACTATGACAAAAGAAGAAATTTTAAAACAGATCCAGGAAATGCTGGCACAGTTATTTGAAATTGATCCTGAAGAAATCAAACCCGAGAGCAAGCTTTTTGAAGAGCTTGAACTTGACAGTATTGATGCAGTGGATCTTGTTGTAAAACTGCAAAAGACAATCGGCAAAAAGATTATGCCAGAAGAGTTCAAGACAGTTCGTACCGTACAGGACGTGGTTGAAGTTGTTTATAAGCTTGTAAACGAAAAATAATCTTTCTGAGTTTTAAAGATTAGCACTTTATGTTTAAGAAAGTACTGATGCTCATATGCATATGTCTGGGGATTGCCTATCCATTTGTGATATATGCCGGACTGAGTTTTGGACTTATTGACTATCTGCTGCCGGTGCTGGCTACTGTTTTTATAGTCAGAGCCATTCTGTCATTTAGACAGAATTCACAGTTTAAAATCGCAGCGATAGCTTCTGCTCTGGTTGCAGCAATACTGTGTATAGCATCAGAACTGTTTTCAGACCTGAAGATTGCGCTTTACTACCCCGTATTTATAAATTTTCTGTTCCTTATGGTGTTTGGGATCTCGCTTTTTTCTAAAAGCTCAATCATTACAAGACTGGCAATGCTAAGTCAGAAAACAGAAGATCTGCCACCATATGTAATCAGGTATACCACAGCAGTCAGCAAGATCTGGTGTGTTTTTTTTCTGGTAAACGGCTTTACTGCTTTTCTGACAGTTCAATATGGGGATATAGGCCTGTGGACCCTGTACAACGGCCTTATCTCGTATATCCTTATGGGACTGCTTTTTGCCTGTGAATTCATTGTCAGAACCATTATAAAAAAACGAAATGAACATTAAATCCTATACACTTCATGAAGCTATCTACTCTGATCGTTCTCCATCAGAGATTGTTGCCTACCACAGCGGTACACCTTACAGACTCTATGATCTTCAAGTCTGCATAAAGTCTCTGTCTGTTCTTCTGCAGATGGGCAAGGCAAAACAGGTAGCAATCAGTGTAGAAAATGCCCTGCATCTGACGGTCTGTCTGTGTGCAGTTCTCTATGCAAGAAAGATTCCTGTGCTTTTAGGAAAGGTAAATCAGGCAAGATTAGATTCAGTTACAGATGAGTTTGATGCGATCTTTACTGACGAACCGCTAAGCTCAGAGAGGATAACTGTTTACTCAACAATGGAGCTGTTCTCATCTTTCAGACCTTTTGAGCTATCTCAGATCCCGAAGTTCAATCACGATGCCTCAATTACCCCTGTTTTAAATGAGGACTCAAAGATTATCTTTTATACCTCAGGATCAACTGGCAAAAGCAAAAGGATTGAAAAGACACTGCGAGCTGTTCAGAATGATGTGCCTCATCTTGAGATCTTCACAAGGGAATTTGAAAAATACAAAAATCTGGTAGTTGCCGCATCTGTTCCACCATTTCATGTCTACGGCATGACATTTAGGATCATGATGCCACTGTTATCAGGAATTCCTTTTGATTCAAAGTTCATCCGCTATCACGAGGAACTGTGTGACAGCTTTACTGATGACAAGGAAGTCATTTTTGTATCATCTCCTGCATTTATAAAAAGAATTGATACAGCTCTTAAGGCTCCTAAGGTTGTCTTCACACTCTCAGCAGGAAGCAGCCTGGATGTACCTTCGGCAAAGAATTACTTCAGCTGGAGCTCATGTCAGGTAACCGAGATTTATGGAAGCACTGAAACAAGTTTCATGGCGTACAGACAGATTAGTGAGGATGACAGTCTGTATACTCCATTTGAAGGTGTTCACTTTAAGACTGTCAATGACAAGCTCTACCTTTTCTCACCTCTTCTTGACAAGAAGTATCTAATTGATGACAAGCTTGTTTTTGTCGGTGACAGATTTAGGGTTGAGGGAAGAAAAGATCGTATCGTCAAATTAGAGGAAAACAGGATTTCTCTTGACATGATTGAGGCTTGCGTCAGGGAATACCCTAATGTAAAGGACTGCGTTGCTCTGCCTGTCAGCAGAAACGGGGCTTCAAGGATTGGACTTGTTCTGTGTGTGGATAACGAACTTTTTGAAACTTTTACAGATGAATCGCGCTCTGCATATTTAAGAGCATTAAAAGTAGCTCTGAGGAGCAAAATGATCCCTGTTGCTGTTCCTCGCTACATCAGAGTTGTAAAAGAGATCCCTGTTAACAGCATGGGCAAGAAAGTAGAAAGCGAATTAAGGGAACTTTTCAATGATTAGGCCTGATAATTATTCTGTCTGCATAACAGATGAGTGTACAGCATCTGTTGATATGACCTTTACCTCCTCATTTCCATATTTCAAAGGTCATTTTCCAACTCTACCTCTTCTGCCAGGAGTGGTTCAGCTTGGTCTTGCCGTGGAGTTTGCAAAGGAAATATTCAATATTCAGACATGCAATTGCTTTCCTGTCATCAAATTTGTAAATCCTGTTCTTCCAGATGACAGACTGTTATTAAAACTGTCCCTGAACAAAGAGAAAAAGTCTGTAAATTTTGATTACGTTATTCAGGGCAATAATCTCAAGGCAAGCAGTGGCAGGATCAGAATACTATGAATAGATATCTGATAATCATTCCCTGCTACAGGCATGCACAGACCCTTGATGCAGTGCTATCTAAACTTGAGCATTTTAAAATCGATGCTGTTGTGATTGATGATGGCAATTGTGATGAACAGTCTGAACTTATCAGAAGCACACTCAATAAGTACCCTTTTGCCACTCTTTTAAAAAATGAGGTAAACATGGGAAAGGGAGCAAGTGTAAGCAGAGGCTTAAGATACGCTGATGAGCATGGATATACCCATGCACTGCAGGTTGATTCAGACGGACAGCACAATCTTGATGATCTTGAAAAGCTCATAAACCTGAGCAACAGCGCGCCTGAATGCGTAATCTCAGGAAAACCTCTATACGATGAGGATGCGCCCCGATCAAGAGTGATCGGCAGAAAGATCACCAATTTCTTTGTTCATGTTGAAACACTCTCCTGTGTTATTGAGGACGCAATGATTGGCTTTAGAAGCTACCCTGTCAGTAAGACCATTGATGTTATAAACAGATGCTCTATCGGTTCGCGCATGAATTTTGATATTGAGATCCTGGTAAGACTAGTATGGAATGGAGTGCCTTGCCGTTTTTTTGCAACTCAGGTCATCTACCCAAAAAGCGGTATTTCAAACTTCAGAGCAAAAGACAATCTGATGATTTCACTAATGCACACAAAACTGTGCATTCTCTCATTTTTAACTCTACCTGTAAGGCTTTTCAAAAATGCAAGATAACGATAACTGGGCCTTAAAAAAGGAAAAAACAGGTGGCTATTACGGCATTAAGATCATGATGATGCTCTACAATGCAGGTGGACGTTATCTGTTTATGCTCATGCTGATACCGGTAATGGCTGTCTATTATCTTTTGAGCAGTAGACAGAGAAAATACTCAAAAGAATATCTTGAGGCTGTAAGAAAAAGACGAATAGAGCTTGGCTTGTGCGATAAAAAGCTCTCTAGTTTCAGGCATTTTCTGTCTTTTGCATTCATGATGCTGGAGAAAATCAAGGCCTGGCAGGGAAAAATCGAACTTGGAAAAGATGCCGTATACAAAAATGACAGCGAGGACGAGATTACCAGACATAAGGACGCAGGCAGACTTATCATCTGTTCTCATTTAGGTGATATTGAGGCACTGAGGGCTGTCTTTACCCACAATAAAAAGGCTGTGATAAATTCAGTATTTTTCACAGATCATGCTAAAAATTTCAACAGACTATTGCACTCCATCTCTGAGGGAGCCTCACTTAATATCATATCAGCCAAATCATTCGGTCCAGGTACAGCTATCATGCTCAGGGAAAAGACTGACAGAGGTGAGGTTGTGGCTATTGCTGCTGACAGGGTACCAGTAAATCTTAGCAGTACACGAGATAATCAGGTAGTCGAAGTTGATTTTCTTGGCAGAAGAGCCCTGTTTCCAAAAGGTCCTTTTGTTCTTGCATCAATACTAAAATGTCCTGTTGTTCTGGTATTTGGACTTTTAAATGATAAGACAGGGATTATTGATATTGTCTGCAAGGATTTTTCAGATAAGGTCGTATTTGACAGAAGAAACAGAGAAGAGAATCTTAGAGCGTGCGTTCAGGAATACGCTAAGTTTCTTGAAAGCCTCTGTCTTGAATACCCTTACCAGTGGTTTAATTTCTTTGATTTTTTTGTAAAAGAATAGCTATGTATAAGAAACCTAAATTCCTGTTCTCTGAGAAAAGTACATTCCCAATATCATTTCACGATACCGATGCCATGGGAGTGGTATGGCACGGCAATTACATCAAATTCTTTGAACTAGCACGTGAAGCTCTGTTTGACAGGCTTGGATATGGTTACGAGCAGATGAGAGATGAAAACATTGCCTACCCTGTTACAGAATGTTCCTGCAGATACAGAAACTATCTTAGCGTTACAGATAAGGCTGTGGATGTTGTAGCAATGCTTGTTGAGTATGACTGCAAGGTAGTCATCGCCTATGAGGTATATGCAAAAGGCGGCAGCAGATTATGCGCCTATGGCAGTACACAGCAGGTGGCCATGGATGTGCACACTCATGAAGTGATCTTTAAGACTCCAAAAGCACTCGAAGATGCAGTTCTTGCAAGGATTAAAAATGATTAGAACCATTCTCTCCCTCATTCTCACCCTTGTCCTTTTAGCATCCAGATGCACCTGTGCCCTTGATATACAGAGTATTCAGAGCATTTATGACAGGAAGGATTTTTCTGCATCCTACACTCAGGAGAAGACTCTGAGCAGGCAGAACATTGTTTTAAAAAGCTCTGGTACCATTATTGTCATAAACCAGAAAAATGTGCTCATAAGACAGGATCTGCCTTTTGAACAGGAGATGATCATCACCCCAGATGCTCTGATTCAACTTCTTGATGATGAAAAGCTTGAGATCACCCGACAGAAAAACCCTGCAGTATTTGAAATATCCAACATGATCCTGAGAATATTCACTACCTCACAAGATATTGAAAAGTATTTTCAGTGCAGCATCTCTGGTTCAAAGAAGAGCTGGACTGTTACTCTTGTGCCAAAGGATGAAATCCTGAAAAAGGTATTCAGAACAATTTCAATTGAGGGAGAGGGCTTTCTTAAGAAGATCTCAATTACTGATACGAGCGGAGACTCCACAGTAATGAATTACACTGAGCATACTCACATACTGCCTGAGTTAAAACAAGTGGAGAGAGAATACATTGAGCCATAAAAACTGTGCAGCAGCCTTTCTGATACTGCTGTGTGTACTTTTTATCGCTTTCTTTTTAAGAGTAGGAAGTGTCTGTATTGACAGTTCTGTACTCTCACTACTCCCTTCAAAGACAAAAAGCTCTGTTCCAGAGTATATTCTTGATGCCTATACCTCAAGGGTGGACAGACAGGTTGTGTTCCTTGTAAAGGACAACTCTGAGAGTGCCTCTGTCACATACTCGTTTATTGATAAACTCAAATCTCTGCCTCAGACAGAGAAGATCATATCTCTTGTAAGCTGTGAAGATGAGCTGAATTTCAACCGCTTCATATTTGATAACAGAACAGCTTTTATTGACAGTGCCAGCAGAGAGAAGCTCAAATCAGACAGCTACGTAAAATGGGTTCTTACCAATATCTACTCAGCCTTCATGTCTGTAGGTCAGTCAGAACTGGATGCTGATCCGATGCTTGTTGCAAGATCAGTATTCTCAGCACTGTCAGAAAACCAGCCATTTAAAATCAGAAACGGTATTCTGTCTGTAAAAGATGGAGAGGATACCTGGTATTTCATCTGTCTTATAACCACAGACACTGGCTTTGATGTCAAAAGCGCAGATGAGTTTGTAAATAACATAACGGGATTTTGTGCAAATATAAAGAGTACAAGTCCCTCCACGCAGATCCTCATGAGAGGCACCGTATTCTACTCTGATTATGCAGCCAAAACCGCTCAGCACGATCTTAAGATCTTAGGAAGCATCTCCATAATAGGCGTCTTTATTCTCATCTATCTGATGTTCAGATCGCTTTTACCTGTATTTATTACACTGCTTGCTGTGTGTGCAGGAATTCTTGCAGGGCTGTCAGTTCTGTTTGTCTTTTATGACAGGGTAAATCTTGTGATAATAGGCATGGGTCTTTCAGTTGTAGGAGTGGTTTGCGACTACTCAATCTATTATCTGACCATGTATCAGAGTTCTTTGAGTGAGGGATCAGTAAGCCTAATCAGGAGAATGAGCAGACCTCTTTTATTTGCTTCAGGTACTGATATTGCAGCCTATCTTATTATTCTTATCTCTCCTGTAGAGCCATTAAAGCAGCTGTCTTTATTCTGCATAGGAGCAATAAGTGTAACTGTACTTTGCGTGATCCTGCTTGAACCATACCTTTGTACTTATGTCAAAAAGAGAACCTTAAAGAAATCTCTCCTGATTGAAGGATACCTGAAACTTGTTTCATCTCTAAAAGTCAGAGTCGTAATAATCAGTGTGATTTTTGGGATCTCCATCTATGGAGTGATGACAATCAGGGCTGATGACGATCCCTCTTCTCTTCAGAGCATGCCATCAGAGCTAAAGGCTCAGGACCAAATGATCGGAGCACTTACAGGTCAGACTTCTTCTCAGAAATTTATTATTATTCACGAAAACTCAAAGACTGCTCTGCTTGAGTTATCAGACAGACTCAAGGAATATCTGTACAGACAGAAAGAGGCGGGATTTATCAGATCATACAAGACTCTGCCTCTTAACAGCCCTAAAACACAGACTGATGACTGCAGAATTGTCAACGAGAAGCTTGTCATCCTCAAAGAAAAGCTCTCAAAGCTTGATATTAGCAGCAGAACTGATTCTTACGCAAATAACTCAGTATCTCTTGACGAGTTTTTTAATTCTTTTGCAGGAGCTCACTATCAGATGCTTTATTTAGAAGATGAAAAGAACTCTCTTTATACCATGTGTGTTCTTGTAGATCCTCTCATGGACAGAGAAAAGCTTGAAAGCGATCTTCTGAGGATATCAGACAGAATTACCTATCTTGACAGAAGGGATGACTTCAAGAATGTTTTTGCATCTTTCAGAGAGCTTATCTTTTACGTTCTCCTGACCTTTCTTGCAGTTATCCTTCTCTCTGGAATAATAAGGCTCGGTTTGAAAAAGGGTGCTGTTTCATTTTTTGCAAGTCTTGCAGGTGTACTCTCTGCTCTTGGCTCATTAAGTATTCTTGACATAAAAATGAATCTCTTTAATGAGCTTGCCTTAATTCTGGTGCTTGGTATCGGAATCAACTATACAATCTTTTTTGCGGGGAATCAGAAAGAAAAGGCTACTGCTATCAGGGCTATTTTTACAGCTCTGCTTACAACGGTTCTTACAGTTGGAATTCTTGTTTTCAGCTCAGTCAGTGCCATTGTAGGTTTTGCCACTACCCTCTGCTTTGGAATAACAGTATCCTTCGTGCTTGCCACAATCCTCCCGGAGTTTTTTAATGAAAAAAATTCATAAACCACTTTTCATTGTCAGAGCTACGATGATCTTTACTCTGATCATGTCCCACTTTCTCATGGCATGCTCGACTTCAGACATAACCGGTGTACCTGATGCCTATATTTGCAAAGATACAAGTGTTATACTGCCCTCTCCTGATTTTGATGAAAATCTGCATTGTGAACAGATTTTGACCACAACCTATCAGGGACAAAAAAAATCTGTGCTGGTGCTGCTTGATATAAAAAAGGACTCACTGACACTCACAGGACTGTCAACCAGCTATATAAAGCTTTTTTCTGTTCTGTACACAAAGGACTCTCTTGAGGTTGACTACAGTCTGCCAAAGGCTTTTCTGCCTCCTGTAAATCAGGTTCTTCTTGATATACTGCTCTGCCACAATCATGATTTAAGCTCGATTCTAGACGAGAGATTCACAGTAGCTGACACTAGCAGTTCAAGAACCATAATGGCGCAGGATGAGCGGATAATCTACTTTATTGAATACGCGTCAATTAAAGAAAAGCGATTACCTGTTAGAATAGAAAACAGAGAATTCAACTACACCATAAGTATTAAGTATTTGTAATCCTATGATTTATATAAATGATTACAGTATTTCCTGCTCACTTGGAAACACTAAAGAGGCTGTAAGAGACTCTTTGAACAGAACAGACCGCTGCTATCTTCAGAAAAAGGATGATATGCTGATCGATCACAAGAGTTCCTATTTCGGGCTTGTTGATGCAAACTTTACAATACCTGAGGGCTTTGAAGAGCATCAGAGCCTTAATACAGCTTTAATTGCATATCTTTGTCTGCAGATAAAAGACTCTGTCAGCAGAGTTATTGAAAAATACGGTAAGGATAGGGTTGGTATTGTGCTTGGAACCTCAACCTCTGGACTGAATGAGACAGAGCTTGAGATTGCAAAATTTCATCAGACACACAGGCACTCTGAAAATTACTCATTCAAGTCTCAGCAGATGGGAGATCCTTCCATGTTTCTTGCTGATTATCTGAATATTGACGGACCTGCATATACCATTTCAACAGCATGTTCATCAAGCGCCCGCTCGCTTATAAGTGCAAAGCGCCTTATTGAATCTGGTCTTTGTGATGCTGTAATAGCAGGTGGGGCTGACACCCGCTGCATGATCCCAATCAACGGCTTTAACAGTATGGGAGTTCTGTCTGAAGATCAGTGTATGCCTTTTAATAAAAACAGACACGGGATCAATATTGGTGAAGGTGGAGGTCTTGTAGTTCTTACTAAAGAGCCATCATCACTCCATCTGGCAGGAGTTGGAGAATCATCTGATGCTTATCATGTCTCATCTCCTGAGCCAAACGGAAACGGTGCATATGAGGCTATGAAAATGGCACTGGAGAATGCGTCGCTTAAAACTGATGATATCGGTTATATCAACCTTCATGGTACGGCAACAGCTCTCAATGACAGCATGGAGAGTCAGGCTGTAAACAGGCTTTTCTCTGATAAGGTACCATGCAGCTCTACAAAATATCTTACAGGACATACCCTAGGGGCTGCAGGCATCGTGGAGGCTATTATCCTGTGCATTCTGCTTGAATATGATATGGATCTGCCTGTTCAGGATTTTTCACGAGACAGAAGAGATGAGACCCTTGCTCCTATCGATCTTGTATGCAGAAAACAGAAGTGCTCAACTGGCTATATGATGTCTAATTCCTTTGCCTTTGGCGGCAACAATGCTTCAGTTATCATAGGAAAAACAAATGTCTGAGTTTAAAGATCCTAAATCATATCTTCCACACAGAGAGCCTATGATTCTGATAGACAGAGTCATCAGCATTACACCGAACGGAGCTGTAGCCGAATCTGACATAAGTAAGAGTGGAGCTCTCAGGGAGATGCTCGATGACAATGGTGATCTTGATTCGTATTTTGCCATTGAGCTCATTGCCCAGACCATTGGCCTATGGAATGGATATCACCAAAAAGACGGAGACTCTCAGCTTGGTATGCTGCTTGGAGCTCGTGATCTTATATGCAAAACAGACAGATTTGCTCACGATAAGACAGTAACCATCGAGGTTAATAAAGTGATGTTTGATGGAACTCTGGCAAACTTTGAAGGAAAGATCATCATCGATGATACAGTCGCTGCAAGAGGAAACATCAATGTCATCAGCCTTACCGATGAGATGAAGGACAGACTGTTTGGCAGATAAATTTCTGTTAATGAGAAAATAGTTTCTATCAGCTTATATCAACAATTGGTTTTACATTTATATTTTTATGACAAAAAGAGTTTTAGTAACCGGTGCAGGAACCGGTATCGGTAAAGCAATAGCAGTTGAACTTGCTTCTTCTGGATTTGAGGTTGTTCTTCACTATAGAAGTTCTAAAAACGGCGTTGATGAGGCAGTGAACACCATCATCAGTAATCAAGGTAAAGCTTCTTCAATTCAGTTTGACGTTACAAACAGAGATGCGGTAAATGAAATCCTTACCTCTGATATTGAAGAGCATGGTCCTTTCTACGGAGTTATCTGCAATGCCGGTCTTACAAGCGATGCCGCATTTCCAATGATGACCGGTGAGGACTGGGATAAGGTCATCCACACAAACCTTGACGGTTTTTATAATGTGGTAAAACCATGCATCATGCCAATGATTGCAGCTCATGAGGGAGGACGAATCATTGCCATCTCATCAGTATCCGGAATTATGGGAAACAGAGGTCAGGTAAACTACTCTGCCTCAAAAGCCGGACTTATCGGTGCTGTCAAGGCACTCTCCCTTGAAGTTGCAAAACGTAACATCACTGTCAACGCAGTAGCTCCTGGACTTATTGATACGGGTATGGCTGATCTTGATGAGAATGTTAAAAAGGAAATTCTAAAAATGATCCCGCTTAAAAGAATGGGAAGTGTTCAGGATGTTGCTGATGCAGTATCCTTCCTGATGTCAGATAAGGCAGGCTATATTACCCGTCAGGTATTAAGTGTTAACGGAGGTCTTCTATGACGCGACGCGTAGTTATTGTAGGTCAGGGAATCATTACCGCTTTTGGTGAAGGATGGGATCTGAACAGAACAAAGATAAAAGAATGCCAGAATGCCGTTAGATATATGCCTGAATGGGAAATAGTCGATGGACTTATCACCAAGCTGGCCTCTCCATGCGACAGTTTTGAGACTCCTGCGCACTATACTCGCAAAAAGACCCGCTCCATGAGCAGAGTGTCAGTCTTTGCTACACGTGCAGCTGAACTTGCTCTGATTGACAGTGGTCTTATTGATGACAGAGAGAATCTGCAGTCAGGCCGTACTGGCGTGGCTTTTGGGTCATCTTTTGGAAGTACTGATGCTGTCAAGGATTTTGCCAATACCATGCTTGAACATACCACAGGAGATCTTACAGCTAATTCCTACGTAAAGATGATGCCTCAGACTACAGCAGTAAACATCTCCCTGTTCTTTGGAATTACAGGTCGTATCATTCCTACATCGACAGCCTGCACCTCAGGTTCCATGGCAATTGGCTATGCCTATGAGGCAATTAAGAACGGCTATCAGGATATCATGGTGGCAGGTGGTGCTGAAGAGCTTTCTGTATGCGATGCTGCCGTGTTTGACACCATGTTCTCAACCTCATCAAAGAATGATACTCCCAAAATCACTCCTTCCCCTTTTGACAGAGACAGAGACGGTCTTGTCATCGGAGAGGGCGGCGGTTGCGTAATCCTTGAGGAGTATGAGCACGCAAAAGCTCGAGGAGCAAATATCATTGGTGAAATCATCGGTTTTGCCACAAACTGCGATGCAACCCATATTACTGCCCCAAATCAGGCAACAATTGAGCGCTGTATTGCCATGTCTGTAGAGGATGCAGGAATCAGCCCTTCTGATATCGGCTATATCTCAGCTCACGGAACCGGTACAGCACGAGGTGATGTGGCTGAATCAAATGCTGTTTACAATGTTTTTGGCTCTGACACCCCTATTTCAACACTTAAAAGCTACTTTGGTCACACCTTGGGTGCATGCGGCTGTGTGGAGGCTGTAGCAGCTGTTAAAATGATGAAAGAGGGATGGTTTAATCCAAATCTTAACCTTGAAAATGTTGATCCTCAGTGCGGTGATCTTGCCTATATCAAAGGCGGGATCTTGGAAAAAGAGGTTGAATTTATTCAGTCTAACAATTTTGCGTTTGGAGGCATCAATACGTCATTAATCTTCAAACGAATATAAGGAATTACATGAGAGCATTCTGCTGTTTACTGCTAATGGCAATGCTGCTTGGAGCCTGTACCTCTGGTAACGAGCAGCTCAATCTTGAAACTCGCTCTTCAATTGAAAAGCATATAATTGACGGCAGAACCACCAAATCTCAGGTTTACGACTACCTGGGAATGGAAACCTATATCGAAAAGGATCCTGATACCGAGGCTAATATACTCGTATACTCCTTTTCTGTATACAAGACCATTCTCTCAAACTACGCTCCAATCAAATGTACCACTAACTACCCTTCCATGAATAAAAAACTGCGTATATGGCTTTCTAAAAAGGATGTGGTTACCAAACATGAGTTTACAGGAACATTCTACATTCTTCACAGAGGATGCCTGTGGCTTGGTGAACGTATTATGAATGAGCGTGAGCTCGAACCTTCAGAACTTGATAGTCAGGAAATTCCGGAGGACTACTGATGAGACTGCCAGGACACAGACTGCTGCTTGCAGTTCTTGCAATATGCGTACTGTTTATTTCATCATGCAGTTCAGCACCAAAATCATCTGAGAAGATTACAAGCCAGATCACCACCTCTGAGCTCTCTGATATCATGAGATCAATAAAATCGGTAAACAGCCTGTATGATACCTTAGGTCAGCCGCTAGAACTTCGTACCGACAAAAAGAGTGGTGGCAACATCATGATCTGGAAAGTTTATGACTCAAGAGGCAATTTCTATCCAAAAGGTAGCGAATACAGCGATCATTTTATTGAAACAGCCCGTTCCATCAGAGTCTATACCTATGCTGACAGCATCAAAAGCTACACGCTGACAGGAACTGTATACGCAAACCGCAGAGGATTTTTAGGACAGCACTCAAAGAGAGTTTCTTTCAGAAACATGACAAAAAAAGAACTTTCTGTTAAAAGAATTCCTCTACTTCCAGGTGAGGATATAAAACGCTACAAAAAGTTCTACAGGATTAAATAACCGTTTTTATTTAAAGAGATACACAGAGTTACAGATACGCAAGAGAGGCAGGTATGGATAGAAAAAAAGCTGCAATGGATAATTTTTTAAAGGGATACAACTGCGCACAGTCTGTGGTTTTAGCCTTTGCAAAAGATCTGAATCTTGATGAGGACATGATGTCTGAGCTTGCCTGCTCTTTTGGCGGCGGCATGGGGAGACTTCGTGAAGTATGCGGTGCCGTATCAGCATCATTTATGATATTAGGTATTCTATACGGTTATTCAGGTCCAGAGAAAGGTTCTCTGAAAAAGGAACAATACCAGAGGGTACAGGAACTTGCCAAAAAATTTGAAGAACTGAACGGCTCAATTGTCTGCCGTGATCTTTTAAATCTTTCAGTAAAGCATGACGAGCCTACACCTGAGCAGAGAACCGAGGCCTATTATAAAAAACGACCTTGCGGGGAAATTGTAGGCTGTGCGGTAGAGCTTCTTGAAAACTTTATTAAAGATCATCCAGATGGTCTTAAAATTAATTTCAGAGTCTGCTGATAACCTAAAGATCTGACAGAGAATCAGCAAAGACCGTTAGTTTTCCTGTTTTGTTAATTCAAAAATATTGATTTTGATCAAAAAAAATTATCAACCCATTCTGGTTTTGTGTACAATTGTGCCTATAAGCAGTTTTGACTAAATGAATATTGCGATAAAGGTTACATAATGATCAAGGTGCTTTTCATCTGCCATGGTAATATCTGCAGATCACCTATGGCTGAGTATGTGTTAAAAGATTTGGTTAAAAAGCTCTCTCTTGAGAAGGGCTTTATGATCTGCTCTGCTGCTACCTCCCAGGAAGAAATCGGTAATACTGTATATCCGCCTGTCAGGGCATTACTGAAAAAGCATAATATCGACTGCTCTGACAAAAGAGCCCGTCAGGTAACACTGCACGATTTGGAAGAGTTTGACTATATCATTGTGATGGAGCAGTACAATTTAAAGAATCTTGATATTCTGTTTTCAAAGAAGCTCGACAGCTCAAAGATCTACCTGCTAAAAGATTTTACCCAGACTCCAGGCGACATTGAAGATCCTTGGTATACCCGAGATTTTGACAAAGCCTATGATGAGATTGTCTGTGGTTGCAGAGGGCTTTTAAAGAGTCTGCATGAGGATGATATCATCAGGATTTCAGATGAAAAGTTAGCTCTGCTAGGTTAGCATTCTGCTCCGATTCATCACCACATCTCAGAGCACTCAAATCAGCTGTTTTTTACAGTAAATCCAAGATCACTTAGGATCGTCGCTATCTCTTTGCGGGTATTTATAATTTCTACTGAACACAGCTCTCTTCTCTCCCTGTAGTTCTGACGCATCAGATCAAAACTCTTTGCTCCGGTAAAGCTGTTTTTAAAGGCATGACTGTCTCGGCGCACATCATAGACACTGAATACTAGTCTTGATATGAGGTCATAATCCAGTGATTTTACATCCCCAAGACTGACAGTGCAGATCTCAGGTACAGGCATCGTATAGCTAACTTTCTTATTGAGTGAAAGAGTGCTGGACATATCCTCTGCAAGCATGACGCTTGCTCTTCTTTTTGATTCAAATGAGTAACCAGCAATATGTGGTGTAGCCCCCTCAACAAGTGAAAGAAGATCTTTTTCCTCAATCTCAGGCTCCCCTTCAAAGACATCAAGCCACACTTTAAGATCATGTCTTTTCTTTAAAACATCATGCAGTGCTGTGTTGTCAACTACAGCTCCACGGGAGGCATTGATAAGGACAGCTCCCTTTTTTAAAGACATCAGTCTGTCCTTGTCTATCATATGATAGGTACAGTTGTCGCTATTTTTTAAAAGAGGCACATGAAGAGTCACAATATCGCACTGCAGAGCATCCTCAAGTGAGGCGTTGCAGGTTCTGTCTCCTGCACTGAATCTTGGAGGGTCGCACTTTACAACCTTTAGTTTTAGGGCTCTGGCCTTTGCTTCCACATATGATCCCACATGACCGCAACCAATAATACCTACTGATTTGCCCTCAAAACACAGAGAGTAGCGCTGCGCAAGCACCAAAAGCACCGAGAGCACATAGTCACCGACACTCTGGGCATTTGAGCCTGGTGCACTTGCATACTTAATCCCCATCCTGTCCAGAAGCTTTGTATCAAGATGATCGGTACCGGCTGTAGCTGTACCCACATACTTAAGCTTCTTAGCATGTCTTAAAAGACCCTCATCCACTTTTGTCACTGATCTTATAATCATGACATCAGCATCCTGTACATCAAGAGCGGAGATCTCTCTGCCGTTTTTTAAAACCACCTCACCAAATGGTGAGAAAACCTCAAGTGAATTTGGAAGTGCTTTGTCACACAGGATCTTCATAAAAAAACCTTCTTAAGAATATACTCTTCTTATAACTGTCCTTATAACAGCGGCATCTAAGAGCGACTATATAGGCTATATTTTGCACCAAATCTTATTTTCAATCCACGAATTATTCAGAAGGTGATATTCTCTCTTTTGGACAGAATTTTTCAGATTAGCAAAAAAATAGCGGATATTGCTTCTAACAATGGTAAAATTATAAAACTGTTTACGTACATGATCTTAGCTTTATGCCATCTTGGTTTTATATCTAAGATCTGCCTGCACGGATACGAATTTAATGGAGATCAGCATGTCCTGCACTATTATCAACGATTATCAGAATCAGTCTACCAAAGCTTTACTTCTAGGTTCAGGCGAGCTTGGAAAGGAAGTTGCTATCGAACTTTTACGATACGGTATTGATGTGACAGCTTGTGATAGGTATGACAATGCTCCTGCAATGCAGGTGGCTCAGCACAGAGCTGTTATCAACATGCGAGATCCTGCTGAACTTGAAAAGCTGATCCTTGAGATTAAACCTGATTATATTATTCCTGAGATTGAGGCAATCTCGACGGAGACTCTGCTCTCGCTTGAAGAGCGCGGCTACAACGTGGTTCCATCTGCAAGAGCTGCAAACATCACCATGAACCGAGAAGCAATCAGAACTCTTGCTGCAGAGGAATTAGCTCTTCCTACATCTCCTTATTTCTTTGCTCAGGATGTACAGGAAATCAGGGAAAACATTCACAAGGTGGGCTTCCCATGCATCATGAAACCTATTATGAGCTCATCAGGAAAAGGTCAGTCAGTCCTTAAATCAGAAGCTGATATTGAAGGAGCCTTCAAGGAGGCTGTCGAGCATGGCAGAGGCGGTATCGCCCGCGTTATCGTTGAGGGATTTGTTCAGTTTGACAGAGAAATCACTCTGCTTACTGTAAACGCTGTTGACGGAATTCACTTCTGTGAAGCTGTAGGTCATCATCAGCTTAATGGTGATTATCATGAGTCATGGCAGCCAGAGCCTCTGTCAGAAGAGGTTTTAATTGAAGCAAAAAGAATAGCATCTGGTGTTGTAAGTGCCTTAGGTGGCTATGGTATCTTCGGAGTAGAACTTTTTATCTGCGGTAACAAGGTTATCTTCTCAGAACTCTCTCCAAGACCTCACGATACCGGTATGGTTACTATGATTTCTCAGGACATGTCAGAGTTTGCTCTGCATGTAAGAGCTCTTCTGGGACTTCCTATCGGAAAGATTACCTTCTACGGTCCATCAGCATCAGCAGCTCTACTTGCTCAAGGACACGGTCAGAACATCATGTACAAAGATCTTGATAAGGCTTTAGGCGTTGTTCCATCAGCACAGATCAGAATCTTTGGAAAACCTGATATTGATGGAGAAAGACGTCTTGGTGTATGTCTTGCCCGTGGCAAATCAATTGACGATGCCGTTGAGAATGCAAAAAAGGTACGTTCATTGGTTAAAGTTGACGTAGAATAGGAATTTAATAAAATGAAGACCTCTGACATTAGTGTCCGAGGTCTTTTTTATGCTTGATGAATATGCAGAAGAAAATCAGAACAGATATCAATGCCCTTAAAGCGGTTGCCATCCTGGCAGTTGTCTTCTACCACCTGTCCGATCTTTTAAAAAGTGCCAATCTTAGCAACAGTACAGTTATTGATGGTGGTTTTCTGGGAGTTGATATTTTTCTGTTTATCTCAGGCTATCTTATCTGCAAAACTATCACTGACAGACTGTATTGCGACAGCTTCTCGTTACGCGACTTCTATCTAAGACGTTTTTTCAGAATTCTGCCCCCCCTAATTTTTGTATGCATATTCACACTGGTTGCTGGATATTTTCTGCTGGTGCCAGATGTCTTTTTGGAACTTAACCGCGAAATTGCCAATGCTCTTCTCTTTACAGGCAACTTCAGATTTGCAAACTCAGGCGGCTATTTTGCACTTGATTCGTCAGACAGGCTGCTACTTCATACCTGGTATCTGTCATTAACCATACAGTTTTACCTTATCTGTCCACTGCTTCTTATGGTAGCATTCAAGGCATCAAGAAAACTCTACCCCTATACTGTTTTGGGTATTTTTGCAGGAACCTTTGTCCTGTCAGCATTTTTATCTGTAAATTCAAAAGCATATCTTCTGACTCAGTGCCGAATCTTTGAACTATTTGCAGGAGCTGCAATCTACTGCTTTAATGACAGACTGACATCTTTTTTCAAAAAACAAAGCTCTTTAATAAAGACTGCCTGTGTGACTGTCTTGTTTGCAATAATCATAGCAGGATTCTTTTTTACAAGGCTTCAGGGTGGAATTTATACTCCTTTTT
>JBJFET010000154.1:0-5477 GCA_051891035.1 Succinivibrio sp.
GTCTTTTTTTTGAATCTCTAACTGACAGGATTAGGAACACAAAAGATAAGTCTAAGCTTTTAAATTACCGACTATTAGATTACTTCTTCCTGCGAAGACAAAAAGTGATTTCAGAGAAAATTCATCTTCCTATGCCGAAGATAACAACAGTGTAAATACAAATTTTATTATTGAAATCAAGGCATCCAACAGAAAACAGGAAGAACCAATATCAGTTGGCAATTATTGTAAAACTTTGGTTTAGCCAGTTTCAAAGTCACAAAAAGAAAGATTCTAATAATTAGAAAAAATAAGTGTTTGAAAAGGAGTTATGATTAATTTTGTAATACAATATAGTAGAGATATGAGAAAGTGAAACTGTGTATTTGTATTCTTTCACAAAGAACCAGTTTCTATGTCATCCGGTGACTTGTTTAAGCTATAGTTTTCACTTCCCCTACAAAACCACGCCTAAACTTGAGTGGCGGATGGAGTGAGATTCGAACTCACGGAGGGCGTAAACCCTCGACGGTTTTCAAGACCGTTGCATTCAACCGCTCTGCCATCCATCCGCAGATTTAGTTTTCAGAATGTTTTCTTCGTTAAGTGAAGTGGCGGATGGAGTGAGATTCGAACTCACGGAGGGCGTAAACCCTCGACGGTTTTCAAGACCGTTGCATTCAACCGCTCTGCCATCCATCCGCAGAAAACGCTGAAAATTATATCTTTTTTTTACAAAAAATAAAGCTATTTTTTTAAATTTTTTTGACTTTTTTCTTAAATCGCTTATAAATGCGATTTAAGGTGACCGTTTATAAGTGACAGTTCGAGCTAAAAATCTGCAGTTATATAATATATAAGACAGTTTCAACGCAAACAGATTAGAAAACTAAAATTGATTCAGATTAACAAAAATTTTGTCATCCTCCTCTTGCTGAATCAAGAGGATTCCTACTGCAGAGGCTAATTGCTTAGCTTGCTTCG
Source organism: Succinivibrio sp. (assembly GCA_051891035.1). Classification (GTDB taxonomy): domain Bacteria; phylum Pseudomonadota; class Gammaproteobacteria; order Enterobacterales; family Succinivibrionaceae; genus Succinivibrio. The sequence continues at coordinate 964 of JBJFET010000154.1, forward strand.
GTGGGTTGGAGCTGCTGACCTCTTATGAGGTTCACTCAGTTGCAGTCTTAAAAAAAAAACTACAGCTACTCTAGTTTTTTGACTAGACTCACTCCTAAGCCTGGCATGTCCTGCCCTTTTATATTGTTGGTGTAACCGCATTTAACACAACAAAAGCTTGCCTGAGTTTTACTGTTTTCTGTTCTATATGACCTCACCTAAAACATCTTCTGGAGGTGTTGCACGGGTCAACCATAATAATGATCCCGCCTTTGAGTTAACTATGAAGCTTGTAGTCTGATGTAAATAGTTATGACGAAGGTCAGCGGCTCTGCCATGAAGCTTATCGATTTTCTGTTTTAACTGTTGGTTTCTGCAGGATCCTTTTTAGTATGTTTTAATATCTGCTACACAAAGGCTATCTTATCTGCTATCGGTCTATTTCTATTATCAGACAGTACATAGAACAGCAAAATGCCCCTGATTAATCTGGTGCCAAATATCACTTCCCTAAAAGACGAGGTTTTACGGCGCCTTTTGATAAAAAAGCCAGGGTTTCCCCTGGCAAAGTTAACAAAGATTATTAAGCAAATGGGTTTTCTGTTGGGTAGAGTACACCAGCAGGCTGGTTATAATTTACAGTCTCAATACCTAACATATTAAAGATTGTAAACAGAGCCTTGCCTACATGTTTGAATGCAACTGCACCATGGTGTGGATAACGCTTTTCAATCAGTACATGTCTGTAGAATCTTCCCATCTCGCTGATTGCAAAGATACCGATACCACCGAAAGAGCGTGTACCTACAGGCAGAACTTCACCTTCAGCTACATAAGCCTGAAGTTTGGTATCAGGGGTTGTCTGCAGTCTGAAGAATGTTACAGGACCTGCAGTCAGATCTCCCTCAAGAGTACCACGTGTAAAGTCTGGCTGTGATCCTGCTGGCTCTAACAGACGGTGCTGAATGATCTGGTAGTTGATCTTTCCAAGCTTCATATTGCAGCAGGTTGTATCAGTTAGTTTGCATAATGGGGTATTACCGCAGTGGAATCCCATAAATGTGTCAGTAAGCTTGTACTGTGGATACTTAGGCTTGATATCCTCTTCAAAAAGATCTGCTGGAACTGAGTTGTTGATATCAAGCAATGTTACAGCATCTTCTGTTACACAGGCTCCGATATACTCAGACAGTGCACCAAAAATATCAACCTCACATGCAACAGGAATACCCCTTGAAGCTAGACGTGAGTTTACATAGCAAGGCTCAAAACCAAATTCCTCTGGGAATGCAGGCCAGCATTTGTCTGCAAATACCACATAATCACGTGATCCCTTATGCTGCTCTGCCCAGTCAAGCAGGGTCAGCTCAAACTGAGCCATACGCTCGAGCATATCAGGATAGGTATTACCGGCACCTAACTCATTGGCCATATCCGCTGCAATATCCTTTACTCTTGGATCCCCTGCATGCTTGCGATATGCAACTAGTAAATCAAGCTCAGAGTTTTCCTCAATCTCAACGCCAAGATCATATAACCCCTTAATAGGAGCATTACATGCAAAGAAATCCTGAGGACGTGGACCGAATGTGATGATCTTAAGCCCTGCAAGACCAATCAGAGTACGAGCTACAGGAAGGAAATCCTTAACCATTGATGCAATATCGTCTGCAGTTCCAACAGGATACTCTGGGATATAGCCCTTTAACTTGCGTAAACCAAGGTTATATGAGCAGTTAAGCATACCGCAGAAAGCATCACCACGACCATCGATAAGATCATTACCTGTCTCTTCGGCAGCTGCTACAAACATGCATGGACCGCCAAAGAACTTCTTGATTAAGGTTTCAGGAGTTTCAGGACCGAAATTACCTAAGAACACAACCAGGGCATTGCAACCGGCCTTTTTAGCTTCCTCTACAGCCAAAACTGCATCTTTTTCATTTTCAACTGTAACTTTAATCTCGTTTACACTGATACCAGCTTTCTGACAGGCCTTTACAACAGCCTCACGACGACGTTCTGATAATGATCTGATAAAGCAGTCTCTTGAAACAGCGATAATACCAAGATTAACTGAAGGGATATTTGGAAGCATGTGTGTTCTCCTTAATGATTGTAAATTTTTAACAGTAATACTGTTCTCTTCTGACAATATTTATAGAACAACTTTATAAAAATAGCAAAGACTTCGTAAACGTTTACGATTTATTTAATTTAATTGTGTAAGAAGGATCACAATTTACTGGAATTTTCCTGTATATAAAGGCATTAACAGTAATAGCAATATTACTGTAAAACCGAAAAATACAGCACTATCAAATCGCAATATTTTCAATAATTTTGAAAGTAAGGATAGAAGCAAAGTGACTTATTCATGACCAATTGGATCATGAATAAGTATCTTCTGAAGATCAGAGAGAATGTAATTCTCCCTCAATTTAATGAGGAGGAGATTACAGCTGAATAACTCGAATGAGCTGAACATTAAATTTAGAGAGAATTGATATTCTTAGCAGTTACAATTTTTGGTTCACACAGGTATGACTCAACGACCATACGGCCGTTATCATAGGTGCTGTCATCATTTACTGGTACCTTTGTTCCCTGTTTGATGGCCTGAATCATATTTAAAACTGCAGTACACAGCACTTTGCTGTCTTTTAATACAGTCATACCCTGATAGCCTTCCCTGATATAGGAAATAGCCTCTGGAGTTGCATCCTGTCCTGTAATTACCGGCATATCATCAAGTGAATAGCCTCTCTTTTTCAGAGTAAAGATAATGCCTGATGAAATACAGTCAGCGGGACTTAAAATTCCGTCAAGTCTAACTGAATCAGTACCATATCCAACCTTATCCATGATATCGTTCATTCTCTTGCTTGCCAGATCGGTTCTCCAGTATTTTGTTTCAGTCTCCTCAGGCTTTGTCTGTCCTGACAGTACTTTCAGTGCACCGCTATCAATATAAGGCTGAATGATCTTCATAGCCTCGTTATAGAAGAACTTGGCATTGTTATCATCAAGTGATCCGTAAAAGATTTCAATGTTCTTTGGATTGTCAACTGAAGGCTTAAGCTTCTCAATGAGGAAACTACCCTGCATCTGTCCTACTTTGCCATTATCAAAAGTTGCATAGTAGGAAATTGCATCAGTGTTGGTGATCAGTCGATCAAAGCTGATAACAGGTATCTTTTTCTGCTTGGCTACCTTAAGAGAGTCTGTAAGAGCAGATCCGTCAATAGCACCAATTACAAGAACATCAACGTCAGACTCTGACAAACGCTGGATCTGTCTTTTCTGTAGAGGCACATCAATGTCTCCTCCAAAGAACAACTCTACATTATAGCCAGACTGCTTTAGCATCTTTTCAAGATTAAAGCCATCGTTATACCAGCGATCTTCAATCTGTGTAGGCATGGCAAGCCCAACTGTAAAAGCGTTTGCTGTAAGTGACGCTGCTGTCAGTACAGTAGAAAATGCAATAGACTTTAGGAGCATAGTGATAATTGACCTTATAATAATGGAATGTTAATAATCATGATCAAATCTGCTAATCAATATCAATGATATACATGCCGTTTGTTAAGATTATCGGCGTATGTTAATTCTACAGAAATACAAAAGCCGATCTGAAAGTTAATATTATTATTTGTGAAATCAGGCAAATATTTTTGAATATGATAGACCTGTTATTTTAATTAAACAAGCACTGCAAACGTTTAAGGTATTTTCAGTAAAATTTGAGTAAACAGCAACAGGTGGTTGTGTAGACGAACACTGATGATTTTAATCATCATTAACTGTGCAGATGAACTATCTGCACTTCTTGCTTTTCTCTGAAAGCTGCTTTGCCTTTTCAAGATCAGCCTTTCTGCTCTCAAGGATCTTTTTAAGCTCACCTTGCTCGAGTTTCTTCTGCTCTTTTAGAGCATTATAGACAACACCAATTACAAAGAGAACTGGTGCTATTACGATAAGAATGATGACAAAAGAAGACATGTTTCTATTCAATAAGCTGCATCAGAGTATCGTAGCTTGTGATTGCACCACGGTATTCCTGTCCGTCTATTATCAGATATGGAGTTCCTGCAAGATTGAGTGTCATGCTCTTTTGAATATTCTCCGTGATCTGCTTTTGAGGCGCTCCAGATGAAAGCTCCTTTTTAACTGCATCCCATGAGATGCTCTCTTTTTTCAGAAGCTCTCGCACAGACTCTTCAGAAACATCAATATGGCCGGGTTGCATAAAAGTGCTGTGGATCCTGTTAAATGCCTTAGGATCGATATTAAAAACAGCCTGAGCAATCAGAGCCAGCTGCTTTGATTCCTGCTTGATTACAGGAATATTTACATAATAGACTTTAAGAGACTTTTCTGCCACAGCCTTTTCAAACATCGGCTCCATTACCTTGCAGTAGCCACACTCATAATCAAAAAACTCAATTACATAATGTCTGGCATCCTTGCTACCGATAAATGGGAGAGAATCTGATGAGAGGATCTGATCGGCCACTGTTCTGACATTCTCA
>JBJFET010000155.1:0-24685 GCA_051891035.1 Succinivibrio sp.
CTCCAAAGACACTCTTAAGTGAAATGAAAATAACAGGGAACTGCCCCATGTATTTATCTGTAAACTCTTGATCTTTTAATATCTCAAGACCTTCAAAGAGCTTTTCTTTTCTCTCTCTTCCTGTACTGCCATCTTCACCAATAGTTAAATATGTGGCAAACATATCCATGAGCAGGGTTTTACCAAAGCGTCTTGGTCTTGTAAAAAGTAGTACTGAGGATGGATCGGTAAAGACACTTTTCAGATAAGGAGTCTTATCTACATAGTAATGACCTTTGTTTCTTAATGAAACAAAGTCCTCATTACCAATTGGTAATGGTTTAAATGTCTTTACGCTCATTTACTTATATCCTGAAATTTCATCTACAGCTTTATTTTAGCTGAATTTTACGTTAATTCAATGTTACAGAAACTGTAACAGATGAGTGTTTATCCTCTTTTGGTCAGCGTAAAAAATGTTTCAGCTGTTATCAAGAGCTCACTCTATATAAAGACTTTATCTCAGAACAAAAGTTAGAACAGGCTCTGCCGTCTTTTTTTTGAATCTCTAACTGACAGGATTAGGAACACAAAAGATAAGTCTAATGTTTTAAGGGCTTAGGTAAATTATGAAGTTAGAAGAAATAGGCACTGACCAGTATGAATACGGTTATATAATATCAGTGCCTTCAACAGAAAATCGGATGATCCGAAAAGAAGTATTTCTACTATTCTTCACAAAAAAACAGTAACAGGATTTATATCCGATTATTTTGATGATGCTGTCTTTTTAGATGCTGTTTTTCTGCCTGTAGAGACTTTCCTTGAAGCAGTCTTCTTTACAGTACTGCTCTTCTTTGCACCAGAGCTCTTGGACATCTGAACTTCCCACTTCTTATCAGCCTCGTTATAGAATGCTACAAATGAAGTAGGCTTTCCTTCTGAATCAACGGAAATCAGGTACTGTTGCTTGGTCTTTCTGCTAAACCTTACCTCAGTTTCATTGCCATCATCATCATAGGCAGGAGCATCAGCAAGATAGTAGAACTTAGGAGAGATTAAATCTCTGCGCTCTTTAAGTTCAATAACCTTTGGAGGTCTTGTTTCTCTGACCTTCGGGAAGGTATTTGCAGCAAGGAAGATACCTGCTGCTCCATCACGCAGAACATAGAAAGCACCTTCTGCCTTGCATGGCAGATCAGTAAACTCTACAGCACTCTCTCGAGGAGGTGCTACCTCACCATTTTTTAGGATCTTGCGGGTATTGCCGCATTCCTTGTTGGTGCAAGACATAAATGGTCCAAAACGCCCTTCCTTTAGGATCATGGTCTGTCCGCACTTGTCGCAGACAATCTCTGGTCCCTTTTCTATTTCCGAATCAAACCTGCCTTCCTCGAGCTTATATCCACCACAATTAGGGGTTGAGCACAGATGCAGCTTATGAGTCTCATCAATAATGTATGAATCCATAACACTATGACAGATTGGACAGCGAGGACGTGAACGCAGAATTGTTGCCTCTTCCTCGTCAGAAATGCTCTTTGCCTTTAGAGAGGAGATATCAAGTGCTCTTAGATTCAGAGTCTTGTGACATCGGTCTGATGCCTTGACATCCTTGTCATAATAGCCAAGACAGCTTAGGAACATGCCTGTCTTTCCAGACTGAACTGCCATATGATACTTACCGCACTCAGGGCATTTGAGTTCTTTAATTTCAAGAGGTTTGTTCTCAGGCATTCCACCGTCAGATGCAGCCTTGGAAGCCTGTTCAAGCTCAACTTCAAAGTTCTTGTAGAAATCGTTGAGACTTTCTATCCAGTCTTTCTGCCCCTGAGCAATCTTATCAAGGCTGTCTTCCATTGAAGCTGTAAAATTCTTGTCCATCAGATCTTTAAAGCTGAAACGAAGTCGATCAGTTACTACTTCTCCCATTCTCTCTGCATAGAATCGGCCATGATTGATGGTTACATAGCCTCTCTCCTGAATTGTGGAAATAATTGAGGCGTAGGTTGATGGTCTGCCGATTCCATCCTTTTCAAGCTCTTTGACCAGTGTAGCTTCAGAGAATCGTGCAGGAGGCTGTGTAAAATGCTGTGAAGGAATAATATCCTGAACAGTTAGTTCCTCACCTTCTTTAAGATCCGGAAGAATAACCTCCTCATTCTTATTGAAGTTATATACTCTCTTAAATCCATCAAAGACAATGTGCCTGCCTGAAATCCTGAAAGTGTACTCTCCGGCATCCACACTGACAGATGTGGTTTCGTACAGCTGAGGAGTCATCTGTGATGCAAGATATCTTGCCTTGATCAGATCAAAAAGTCTCTGGCCGTCTCTGTCAACACCTGATGGCAAAGGATCAAGAGGATGTGACGGTCTGATAGCCTCATGAGCTTCCTGAGCGGATTCTTTTGACTGATAGTAGTTTGGCTTTTCAGGAATATATCTGTCACCAAAGTTTCTTAAAACTATATCGCGGGCGGTACTGATAGCTTCATCAGAAAGATTGACACTGTCAGTACGCATATATGTGATAAGACCCTGCTCATAAAGTCTCTGTGCAACAGTCATGGTCTTTCTTACCGAGAATCCGAGTTTCTGATTGGCTACCTGCTGCAGTGTTGATGTTGTAAATGGAGGAAGTGCTGACTGTTTACCGTTCTTCTTTTCAATTCTAGAAACAACAAATCTTGATTTTTTAAGCTCTTCTAGGATTCTGTCAGCATCCTGCTTGTTGTGGATCTCTATCTTCTTACCGTTCTTTAAGGCCAACGCAAGCTTTAATACATCAGAATCCTTCTGGACATTTGCATCAATATTCCAGTATTCATCTGGAATGAATGCCTTAATCTCGCGTTCCTTGTCAACAATCAGTTCTACTGCCACTGACTGCACGCGTCCAGCTGATAGCCCCCTTGCCACCTTCTTCCATAAAAGTGGCGACACCATAAAACCCACTACTCTATCAAGAAAACGTCTTGTCTGCTGTGCATTTACAAGATCCATGTTTATGCGGCCTGGATTCTCAAAAGCCTTTGCAATGGCTGACTTTGTAATTTCAGGATACTTTACTCGCAGGTATTTCTCATCATCTCCACCCAGCACCTCTTTTAAATGCCAGGCAATAGCCTCTCCCTCTCTATCAAGATCGGTTGCCAGATATACGACATCCGCTTCCTTTGACAGTTTTTTAAGCTCAGCTACCACTTTCACCTTATCAGGCATAATAGCGTAATTGGCAGACCAGTTGTCCTTTGGGTTAATTCCCATATTCTTGACAAGGGTATCTTCCTTTGAGGTTTTTACCTTTTTGCCTTTTGCACTAGCAGATTTGGTCCCCTGAGCAGTAGCCAGATCTCTGATATGTCCGACACTTGCCCTTACAACATAATCATCTCCAAGATATCTGTTAATGATTGATGCTTTTGATGGTGACTCCACAATTACTAATGATTTAGCCATAGTAAGAACCTTTATTTAGAATCTGCCTGATAAATCTTTATTTACTACTTCCTGAAACTCTTTTTTAATTGCGCCAGTCCAGGTCTTAGCCTTAAAAAATTTAAATATGCGTGCTTTTAGCGACTTCTTTTCAACATGTTCAATGCTAATCTTTATAGCACAAACTTTCGTTATGTCTATTCTATTTTGTAGATATGCATCAAAAGTGTCAATATGATCAACCAGCCCTCTCTCTTTTGCATCACTGGCAAGCCAGTATTCTCCAGTTGCAAACTGTTCTACATCCATATTTGGGCGATATCTTGACACTATCTCCTTGAATCTGTCATGGATCATGACAAGCTCCTGCTTGAACTTGTCGCGCCCCTCCGGTGTATTCTCTCCAAACATGGTCAGGGTTCGCTTGTATTTTCCGGCTGTTATCTGCTCATATTCAACATCGTGTTTTTTGAGTACCTTGTTGAAATTAGGGAGCTGAGCGATTACTCCGATTGATCCTACATATGAAAACGGCGCTGCCACAATAGAATCTGCTACACAGGCCATAAGATATCCGCCTGATGCTGCAACATTGTCAACACATACTGTAAGTCTGATACCTCTATTCCTTACACGCTCTAATGCGGAGGCACATAATCCGTATCCGTTTACAACACCGCCTGGTGACTCAAGATTTACAACAAGCTCATCATTTTGGTCTGCAACATCAAGAATAATATTGATTTTCTCAATAAAATCCTTCTGACAGCTTGCAGCACTGTCACCTTTAAAATCTACAACAAACAGTCTGTCAGGACAGAACTCTCCTTTTGAGCTGGCCTGCTTAATTCTTTCTTCAAGAGCCTTCTTCTCATCATCTGACTTGATGCTCTTCTCAAGAGCCTTTAAAGATTTCTTTCGCTCCTTTTCAGATAGTGAAGCATCAGCTTCAATAATGGCCTTTCTGGTTTTGTCCCTTCTTCTGACAAGTGCCTTTCTAAGATCAGTAAACCTAACTTTGGTGCTCTGATTCTTACTCTCTGACAGATCTTTGGCTAAATTTCCTGTAAAGGACAGAATAAACACCAAAAAAAATACTAAAGTTAGGGACTTTACAGCAAACAGCCCCCAGTCATACAGAAATTCCATGTAAAAACTTTAACTCCTATTTATCCTGAGTGTTTACAAGCTTTATGCCATCATCTGTAATCTCTATCAGACGAAGTTTGTACAGACCGCCAATTGCCTTTTTGAACTTGCCCTTTGACATATGAAGATAATCCTCTATCTCCTGAGGATCGGATTTGTCATTAAAAGGTAAAAAACCGTTTGCTGACTGTAAAACTTTCAGCAAAAGATTGGAGGCATGCTCAACACCAGCCATTCCAGGCTCCTGCAGTGAAACATCAAGTCTGCCATCCTCACGCACCTTTACAATATAGGCATCTGTTCTTTTACCGATTCTGACAGGTGATTTGAGATCGCTCTTGTACATAAGGCCATAGACACTGTCATTTACTACAACTCTGTAGCCTAGAGGAGTGTGTGAGACAGCAACTGCTGTAACTCTCTGACCTACCTTGAACTCACCTTTCTTTGCTGTGTCTCTAAAGAATCTGTTATAGCGCTGCGTTCCATAGAGCCTTCCCTGCTCATCCATGACAACAAGAACCATTACAGAAGATCCGACCTCAAACTCGGACCTCTGCTCTGATACCGGTACTACCAGCTCTTTTGGAATACCAAGATCCATGTAGACTGTACCGCAGTCAACAGAGGTTACCGTAAGACGGCCAATCATTCCGCATTCAAGGTATGGATGGCGTGCTGTTGCCAGTACTCTGGAACCATCCTTGTAGAGAAATACCCTTAAAAGATCCCCCTCTTTTGAATCAGCCTTAAGCTGTTTTCGTGGGATAAACAGATCACCATATTCTCCGCCGTCAATAAAAGCACCCTGTTCTGTGATCTGAACTATCTGTCTGTCAATCATATGACCCAAACACAGATTATCACTCATTTATGTTCCTTTTAACTTAAGCTGACGTTCACTGTTTACTGTTTTGAGCTCACCATATTTTCCGTTCACAGTAAACTTCTGACAATCAGCTGAAAACTGAAATTCTATAATATATATACAATTGGCAATACATCAGCATAGAAGACTCTTGCTGTTTGAAAACGAACTTACATTTTAATGGTAAAGAAAAAATCCAAATAATCAAGCAGATCAAAATGACTTTTAAGATTAGCTGGTGGTGACTTTGCAAAATGAAGCTATATCCATAGCTTTGTTTATGAATTCTCAGATAGCAAAAGACCCCTTTCGGGGCCTTTGTGATATCTCATCGATAACTGATTTAAAACCGGTTATAAAAAACTATTACCAGTTAAACTCTCTGGAAATCGATGTGTAAGATACGCTCAGAAACTGGGTGACGCTGAATGTCAACAGGCTTAACCTTGATTGACTGACCGTCAACGTTGATTACAACATCAGTGTAAAACTCATCTTTTAAAGATGCAGCAATAACTTTCTTCTCATCTAAAGTGATTGAAAGTGCATCTTTACCCTGACCGATGATAATTGCAGGAGTCTTGAACTCACGACGTAGGCGGCGGCTCGCACCTCTTCCTAAGTCAGTACGTGAAGTAGCATCAAATGTAATTGCCATTTTCATGTTTTCCTATATTAAACTAACAATAACTGTGTAATGCGACCATAAACACAGCGGGTAATATTTTACAGCTTTTTTCACAAAAAATAAAGCACTAATTATCTTTATATGCGCATCAATTATACAGTGCCAATATGGGCAAAGTCATTCATTCAAAGGGTAACCCTAGCTTTTCCTGCAGTTACTATAGCTTGTAGCGTTTTTCTCTCTTCTTACATAGATAAGGCTCGTAAAGAACAGTATGAACCAGTATTTAACGAACTGAAGTAAATTATGTTTCCTCTGTTTTGTAACTGGTTATATATTGTACTCAAGGACTGTCACATATTAGACATGAGTTTGTATCGGTGACGGCAAAAAACAGTTAATATATCCTGTGTTCAGTTCTAATGAAGTACCAAAAACTGTATACTACATTTGCTACCTGAATTTTATCTGATTAGTTTTTTTCTTTTAAGTTTTGACTATGACAAATTATATAAGACCGTCAAAAGATCAGTCATTCATGGAGATCGCTGTTGCCGTTTCCATGAGATCAACCTGCCTGCGCCGACGCTATGGAGCCGTAATTGTTTCAAAAGACGGACGCATAGTGTCAACTGGTTATAACGGAGCTCCAAGACATAGAGAGAACTGTGTCGATTTGAATGAGTGCCTTAGAGAAAAGTGTCAGATTGAACCTGGCACCCATTATGAGCTGTGCCGCGCGGTTCATGCCGAAGCCAATGCTATTGTCAACGGCAATCCTCTTGATATTGTCGGAGGTACCCTGTACCTTGCAGGAACAGATGTTGCCACAAACAGCAGAACAAGACAGATGCGTCCATGCTCCATGTGCCAACGCCTGATACTCAATGCTCAGATTGCCTTGGTTGTCATGAGAGATGTTGATGGAAATCTGGTCTATTCTGATCCTCTCTCATGGGAAGACGATCTTCCATCAAGAATTGCCAAGAAATTCAACAAATAATTTTATGCTTTGATCGTTAGACCAATCGAACAGGAAGCCCCCCACTTCTAATGGTGTGGGACCCACTACTTGAGATACTGAACAACAGAAAAACTGCTATAGTATCAAGAGAAAAAAAAACAACAAGTGTGGGAGAATGTCTCGTACAAAGCTGTATGCTCTCCATACAGCTTTCAATAGTCAATGACACTATTGCTCTTCAGTGATCCTTGGATACATTGCAACAGGTCTCTCGTCTATTCTGTCAGGATCATAATTGCGTCTTTCATTGCAGTTCATTTCAGAAATAGTCTCAAGATCTGAATTTGAGATATCAAAGGAGTACAGCTGGCAGTTCTGCTCAAGTTTCTCTCTTGTTGTTGCCTTTGGCACTGCAACTATTCCTCTCTGAATGCACCATCTTAAAAGGATCTGTGATGGGCTTGCCTTATAGTGATTTCTCATGCAGATAAGTCTTGGATCATCAAGAATAAGTCTGCCCTCACTGCCTAAGGGAGAATAAGCCTCTACGGTGATCTTGTGCTTTCTGCACCACCCCATAAGCTCCTCTTCAGTGTTAAGAGGATGAATTTCTGTCTGATTTACCTGAGGAACAACGCTTGCTCCATGCTCGAACAGGCTTTCTATATGGTGGATTTTAAAATTGCACACGCCAATTGATTTGCACAGCCCTTCCTTCTGAAGTTTCTCAAGCTCAAGATATGCTTTCTCATAACCTTTAATCGGCCAGTGGACAAGGTAGAGATCAACATAGTCAAGTCCAAGTCGTTTGATTGAATCTAAAAGAGCCTGTCTTGGATTGTCAAAGTCCGTAACCCACAGCTTGGTGGTAACAAATATTTCCTTGCGAGGAATGCCAGAATCTCTGATAGCTCTGCCTACGCTTTTTTCATTTGAATAGACTCTTGCCGTATCAATCAGTCTGTAACCTAACTCAAGTGCGGTTTTAACAGTATTGTAGGTATCCTCTCCCGGTTTAATCTTATAAACTCTGATACCAAGCAGAGGCATTTTCTCATCATTGTTCAGATTTACAGTTGATCTGATAGTAAGTTCCATTTGTCACCTCAAACCTGCTTCATGCACAAATAAGCTTTTTCTAAAACGTCAGCACCAGCTCCAAGCTCATGCATATGACATGATAGATAGTTTCTAAAGCGTCTTGCGCCCTTGCATCCGTTAAACAGATTTATAACATGATTTCCAAGATAATGCAGTCTGTTTCCATTGGCAACAAATTGTTTTGCAAATTCTACTATTCTGAAAAAAATTTCATCCCTGGTCAGCACCTGTATATCCTCTCCATAAATATCCCTGTCAACGCTTGCAAGAATATAAGGATTATCCATGATGGCTCTGCCCAGCATTACTCCCTCAACCTTCTGTAGATGCTTCAGACAATCTTCTATTGTCACAATGCCCCCATTTATCGTAATGGCAAGATCGGGGAAAACATCTTTTAATGAATATACCCTCTGATAATCAAGAGGCGGTACTGTTCTGTTCTCTTTTGGAGAAAGTCCGTTCAGCCAGGCCTTTCTTGCATGGAGGATAATGTGTCTTGAACCTGTTGAATAGACTGCATTTACAATCTTTCTGGTGTAAATCTCATCATCAAGCTCATCTACACCGATTCGGGTCTTGACTGTAACAGGAATATCCACAGCGTCCTGCATGGCCTTTATGCAGTCAGTTATAACCTCAGGAGTTCTCATCAGAATTGCTCCAAAAGAACCGGACTGAACCTTGTCAGATGGGCATCCTGCATTAAGATTTATCGCTGTATATCCATGCTTCTGTCCGATTTTACTGGCTTCTGCCAATACCTTAGGATCAGAACCTCCTAGCTGCAGAGTACATGGATTTTCAGGATCATCATGCTCGATTAAATGCTCTTTTCCATGTGTCAGAGCCTGAGCTGCAATCATTTCTGTATACAGCATGGTCCTTTTTGTCAGAAGTCTGGCCATCTGACGAAATGTACGGTTGGTAACATCGATCATGGGAGCTACAGAGAATCTGTCAGCTTTTGAAAAAACACAACGATTTGGCATAGTTATTAGGAATAAAGCGGGCTGATGCCCGCTATATGAGGAGATTAAAACTCTTTTTTGAACAGATTGCTTACCACAGGATCCATATACTTGTGTTCAAGTGTTGGAAGAGTTGAGGTCAGAGAAACAACAATCTTGTTAACCTTTCTTGCATTATCATCATCAGGCTTTGACAGGTAAATTCCAATTGCTCTGCCAAGATCCTCCATCTGCTCTGGAGTAATGCCTCGTGTTGTGGCAGGCAGTGCTGAGAATCTTACAGCATCAAACTTAACATTTGGATTGCTGGTCAATACCTGAGAAATCCTTACGTGAATTCCAAGATCAGCAAGAAGCTCCTGAGCTCCACGTGCTGAAATGGCACAGTTTTTAGAATCAATCATTACAAGGTGAGATTCGGTTCTTGAACTGATGATCTTCATGCCGCCTTCAATAAGACCTCGAGAAAGTGCCTTTGCATTTTCAATCACATCCTTGCAGTACTGAACAAAACCCTCTGTGGTCATTTCATGCAGTCGTGCAGCAAGTGCAGCAAGCTGTGGAGATAGCAAACCGTTGTGTCCTGCCAGATTCTCAGATCTGCGGATAAGACCAGCTAGTTCCTGTCTGCACAGAATAACTGCAGCTTGAGGGCCCTGCATAGCTCCATGGGTTGAGAATGTAACTACATCAGCATACTTCATTGGATTTTCAAGTACACCTGCAGCGGTTAAACCTGCTGTCTGAGACAGGTCACACCATAAAAGCGCATCATTTTCCTTGGCGATTTTTGATAATCGTTCAAAATCCACAATCAGTGAATAGTTAACAGGAGAGAATATGATCATCTTTGGCTTGTTTTTCTTTGCAAGCTCTTCAATTTCACCGTAATTTAGCTCCTGAGTATCAGGATCAATACCAAAATTTACAAATCTGTAGGCAAGATTCTCACTGTTGCAGTGTTCCTTCTTTCTAAGATCAAGAGACATAATGACATCGCCACGCTGTGTCAGTGCCTTGAACACCACGCGGGAAGCAGCCTCAATGGTAATTGTTTTTACGGTTGCATATGGTGCTTTGAATATCTCACATAATCTTGATACTGTCAGCTGCTCAAGATTGTCTGTTCTTCCTAAAGTGAGTGCGCTTGCTGAATTTACCAGTACACTTCCCATGATGGCTGCGCATATAGGAGATGTGCTGTTCTCATCGGGAATAAAGGTAACACTTGCGTGCTGACGCTCGATTTCCTTTACGAAATAAGCATATAGATCTTTGTCGAAATTCTTTACAAGCTCAATTGAATTCATATTCACTCCTCAAAATTTGGTCTAGATTATACCAAATTTCAAATAATTATTATTGTTATATCATCAGATAATGTCTGTATTTTGTTACTGCATCTTAACAAACGGCCAGAAGATCGGAATTATGAGCACACATAGGACAAGACACATCAAACACATTGGCAGCCCCACTTTCAGATAATCTTTAAAATGCAGACCTGATGGTCCGAGGATCATGGTATTGCATGGGGTAGCAATTGGGGTTGCAAAACAGCACGATGCTCCGATTGTTGTAGCCATAATCACACCGTAAGGCGAAACCTGAAGCTTGTGTGCAATACTCATGGCAATAGGAATGAGCAGAGCTGCTGTTGCAGTGTTAGGCATAAACTGTGTTAAAAAGCAGGCAATCAGAAACAGCACAGCCACAATTAAATGCTCTGATGGAGAATCTCCAAGGAATGACACTACTGTATTTGCTATAAGCTCGCCGGCGCCTGACTTCTGTATAGCAATTGCAAATGGCAACATTCCGGCAAACAGGAATACAGTCACCCAATCAATACCCTTGTATGCCTGCTTTTCAGTGATACAGCCTGTAATTACACACAAGAGTGCTGCAATCAGGCTCACCATGGCTGGAGACAGACCTGGTATTCCTATAATCAGTCCCAGGACCACAAAAATCAGAATCAGAAGGGAGAGTATACGCTGTCTGTTTGTTCCAACATTACCAATCTGTCTTGTCAGAATACCTGTATCTGATGATTTTTTTGGAATTATATGCTTTCCTACTGTCAGCATGAATATAGTACAGCAGATTGCAATTGGACCACCGATAATAGAGAATTCAAAAAATCCGTAAGGCTCAAGACCTACACGGGATACCTCTGCTACAGCAAGCATATTAGGAGGAGTACCGACCATGGTCAGGTTACAGCCAACATTTGCTGCAACCGCAACTGACATCAGAATCGGAGCTGAAGGTATTTTGGCACTGAGACATACACCAATTATCACAGGCAGAAGACAGGCTACCGTTCCTGTATTGGAGGCAAAGGCTGACATCACGATTGTCAGAACCATGAATGAGAGAATAAGTGAACTCTGAGATGGGCCGACCTTTCTTACCACAAAATTGCCAATGGTCTGCGCAAGCCCCGACTCTAGCATTGAGGCTCCCACCACAAACATTCCTCCAAAAAGGATGACGTTTGAATTTGAAAAACCCGAGAATGCCTCCTGAGGAGTCAGAATGCCAAAGAATACTAAAAATACAGTTGCACTTAATGCAGATACTGCTACAGGAATAATCTCTGTAAGAAACAGAATTGCAACTACTGCCAGTATTAAAAGTGTAATTATTGACTGGTCCATACAAACCTCAGAATCTTAATTCTTTTTTTTATAACTGAGTTCTTTATATAAAAGTAGCATCTACTCTTACCATCAGAACAGACGCAAATTGTGATTTACATTTAAGAGCACAATGTTATTTTGCAACTTACATCAAATTTATATGTCTAATTTAATAGTGCGATATTTGTTTGTATTTCAAGAATATTTCCATAAAATAAAAGATCCATTCTTAATTTTGATTTTTTTTTGAACAAAATCACTTTGTTTCTGTCAGTATACAAGGATAGTGTGTGGCTGTTCACTGAAGAAAATGCCGGATAATAGGTCCTGTTTTTTTATAATGAGCACAGACTCTGTAACAAAGTCAGAAAAAAAAGAGGATCCCCCCTCCTAAATGAGTGTTTTTTACTGATGATTTGTGCAAAAAAACCGTTACTATAAAAGAAACATCACATATTTTTGTTGCACAGATGTGGTATTATTTTTTCTTATGATTAATATAAAAATAACCAATCGCACCTCATCTGAGGATTTTATAGCCGTAGAACGTGAAACCGGAGAGTTTGCTCTGCCTGGTAAGCACGTCTTTGGCATTTTTTCAGTAAGTGTTATTTCTATATTGCTCGCACTCCCGTTCGGTCAGCTTATCCCTGAACATGCATCTCCTTTTACAGCTCTTACTGCAGGCCGTCAGGAACAGAACAAGATTTATGAGCAGGCCTACCTGAAGAATGATGAAATTGCAGCTGAAAAGAATCTTGAGATTTCATCAAACGCAGGCTCAGAAGAAAACTACGATGATGAGGTTATTCCTCAGGATCTGCTGAAGAACGACTCATCAAGATACGAGTCATACAGCTCTCAGCCTCCTTATATCTATCAGTCAGCAGGTGTAACAAGAGAAAAGTTCGAATCTGCTGAAAAGAAGGAGACTACAAGCACTTCAAAAGAATATGTCGCCAATATTCTTGAGCCGTCAAAAATCCCAATGGTTTCAGGCGAACCTCAGAAGAAAGAAAACAAGTATGATGGAACCTGGTATGAGCAGACTGTAAGAAAAGGTGATTCTCTTTTCAAGATTTTTGCCTACCTGAATCTTGATAAGAACGATCTCAAGCAGATTAACAAAGTTGCAGGACGCGATGATTTAAACCTGTCAATTGGGGATAAGATTCAGTTTCTTGTAAACAAGGACAATCAACTACAGGAAATTGCCATTCCGGTTGCAGGAAACAGACAGGTACGTTTTTCCCGTGATCTTGAAACAGGTACTTTTGCTGTAACAAAAGAGGAGCTTTTTGCTCAGTTTGAAAACAATATAAAAACCGGAATACAGAAAGCTACAGATATGCCTGGCTATATAGAAGCTCAGAAAGAGAGAGCTGAACAGGCTCTGCTTGCAAAAAAGCTGCAGACACAAAAGGAGCTTGAAGAGAAGGAAAGAGTTAAGGAAGAAGAGAAACGTCTTGCCGCTTTAAACAGGCCTCGCCTTATCTTAGGCTCCATCGGAAGCAGGGAATCATTTGACAAGGCCGCAAGACGTCTTGGCTTAACCCACTCTGAAATACTGAGTATCAAGAATCAGTATGCCGGAAAGGTCAATTTCAAGCGACTAAAAGAGGGTGACTCAATCAGAGTTCTGTTCAATGGTATCGGTGTGGGAGCAAGCATGACCGCCATTTCACTCAACTCAAAACAGTATGGTGAAATCACACTCTACCGTCACCCTGAAAATCATCTGTTCTATGAGGAGAACGGCTATAATCCTTCAACAGGAAACTTCAGACGTTTCCCTATTATGGGTCAGGTCAAGGTTAATTCACCATTTAATCTAAACCGCTTCCACCCAATAAAGAAAAAGATTAAACCTCACTATGGTGTAGACTTTAAACTTAACATCGGTACTCCGATCTATGCTCCATCTGATGGTGTTGTCACCTACGCCGGATACATGAGAGGCGGCGGATATACAATCATTATCAATCACAAGAGCGGATACACCACTGTATATATGCACCTCTCAAAACTTGATGTAAAAAAGGATCAGACAGTACATATAGGTCAGATGATTGCAAAGTCAGGCAACACGGGCTATTCAACAGGACCTCATCTGCATTATGAGATCCACGTAAACGGAAGAGCTGTTGATCCTCTGAAGGTTGATCTTCCATCAGGAAGTCCTGCTACTGCAAAAAGACTAAGAGAATCATTCAAAAACAATGTATTTATATTAAAATCAGAACTGAATCAGACTGCTCTTGCAGAAAACAGATAAATTAAGGACAAGACGTGCTTAACGAAAAAGAATTTACAGAAGAGGCGCTTGCCGTTTTAAAATGGCTCATTGCTATTCCTAGTATTTCAAGAACATCTGGCGATGAGATAATCAATCACACCATTTACAATACAGTTTCAGAATTTACCTATTTTAAAAATCATCCTGAATATCTCAATTACATTACTCATGATGATCAGAAAAATCACTCCTTTACAGCTTTTGTAAGACGTGATGTTTTAACTCAGAGCACACTTGTAGTCATGTGCAACACCGATACTTCATCAAATGAGGTATACGGAACCTTGAAATCATATGCATTCAAGTCTGATGAGCTCAAGCAGAAACTCAAGTCTGCCCACCTGTCAGATGCTCAGTTAAAAGATCTTGAGAATGAGGATAATGTTTACGGACTTGGAAGCTTTGAAAACAAAGCCCCTATTGCAGGTATGCTCATCCTGCTCAAATACTACACTGAAAGACTCTGGGAGCTTCCTGCAAACCTGCTTTTTGTCTGCAATTCTGAATCGCTCAACGGACATGAGGGCATCAGAACATGCCTCCCATATATTCACAGTCTTATCAATGAGCAGAATATTGATCTGACTCTTGCCCTTAGCTTCAAACCGGATTCGTCACAGACAAATACCAACAGTATCAATCTTTATACTGCCAATATGGGTAAGGTTGAAGCCGGATTCTATATTTTTGGAGAGGGCGCCGATTCAGAGCTTCCTTTCAAAGGATTCTCCCCTACTCTGATTGCCTCAAAGATAATTGAAGAGATAGAATTAAACCCAATGGTTACCAAGGATATTTCCCATAGTGCCATTGCACCGACCTTCAATTATCTGCATACTTACAACAACAGATCACCTAATACTCCTGATGCTGTTCATCTGAGTTTCAACTTCCCTTTTATCAATCTGAATCTGCTTGATCTTATAGAGAAGCTGAAATCCGTTGCAGCAAATGCCATTGAAAAATCAGCAGGTTTTATTGAAGACAGAGAAACCTTGTTCTGCAGAATAAACGACTTTGAGAACGTTACTCCTGTAAGAGAGGCAGAAGTCCTATCTTTTTCAGATCTCTTCTACAGAGCAAGCCTGCATTACAAGGGTAACCTCAAATCTGCAATTGAAGGACTGATTCAGAAGTGCACAAATGAAGATCTGAGTACCCATGATATTATTAAAACCATTATTGAGCGCCTAAATGAACTTGCAAGACTGCCAAGACCATCTGTAGTGCTCTTCTTTGGCAACGATTTTATTCCTCAGCAGCAGTTAAGAAGAAACTATGCTCTTGACAGAGAACTGTATATCAAGATCAATCACGCTGTAGAGGAATTCAACAAGGATCATGATCATCAGATTAATATCGAAAATGAATGCCCTGCCAACGACAACTGCTTTATAAGACCAGTAGGAATTGATGTCGCTCTAAAGGCCATGAAGGATGAGTGCCCGATCCCAGTATCAACTTTCTATAACCTGAATGCTCCTGGCATCACTTTTACCTATAAGGGTGGTGACCTGTACAGATCATGTGAGCATGTTGAAAAAAGCATCTTTACCGATATGCTAGGCTTTATCCACACTCTTCTGATAGAAATAGGCCATGATGATTCTGCCTACTATGAGAAAAAGACCGAAGATGACGCCCTATCGGTTCTTAATGTGTCATCAGACAAAATTAATAAGGATGACAAAGCTGAAAATGACAGCGGGGATACAGATAAAATTGAATCGCTCAATCAGACACTGAACAGTTCTTCTGCTGATCTTCAAAAGAACAGCTCAGATGATGAACTGAAGGTTCAAAAGGAAGAACCAAAAGAGAAAATCTAAAATAACACCAAACTATAGAGGAGCGATTGCTCCTCTTCCTGTGTATTTATACTCTGACATCTGTAAGCACACAGAATACACTACAGCCCCAGTGAAAGAATTACCTCACAGCCAGTTCTGTCAATCTTTTCATAGACGCCTATGGATTCAATTTCAGGGAATCCTGCCTTGAACATAATCTTTTCAATGTCAGCAGCATTACCGCCGATTTCTCTTAATTTAACCGGCATACCAAAGTCACAGAACATACTTCTGATACGATCTACTGTCTTTTTTGATGTCTTTGATACGTCAGTATAATCAATATCAATGTTGAAAATATTGTGTCCAAGCTTTGCTATCTTTGAAGAATGCCTGTTCTGAATAAAAGAAAGCCATGCCGGAAGCAGAATACTCTCAGCCTTTTCCTGCTCGCAGTCATAAACACAGACCAAAGCTCTTGAGAGTATATCGATTGAAACGTTGTTATCAACAGAGAAAATCGGATCAGTATAGGAGCTGACGCTTGCCCAGATGAGATTATTGATAGACTCAAGATCATCATGCTGTTCCTTAAGTCTTGTATACATCTGTAAAACGGTTTTTATTGAGCTCTCTGTAAAAGATTCTGACAGATACTGAGCCTTGTTCAGTCCGAAATAACGATGCATAAGCGATGAAATGAGCATTACCACACTGTTTGACAGACTTGATGAGCTGTACTGACAGAGTTCTGCACTGAAGATTAGAAATCTTGGGGCAAGCTTAGGCGAATTACAGTTGTAAAAGGTGATTGATCCGTCTTCAAGCTTGTGAGATACACTCACAAATGTGGATAAGGCATCACCTGCACATATTGAGGTACTGATAATTCCAAGAGGAATTACAGAATCTATCTCATAGCCCTCTTTAAATATATTGTAAAAATTATCTTCATACAGAGAGGAGGCACTGATAAGCTTAGACAGAACAAACTCAGGCGCACCTCCAATTGCCAGGATAAAATCCACAGATTCATTCTTGCAGATCTTGATACCTTCAAAGATTGTCTCTACTCGTGGGTGGTATTTGTCACTGTGGGAGAGCTCTTCATAATCAAGACCTGCCACTTTGAGTGACCTTTTGATTTTATCGATCAGATTGGATACGTCACCGTTGAGCTTTGGATAGACCATAAGAACATTGGTACCACCTAGATATTTAATCTGACGGCCAACGTCATTTTCCTGATTTGCACCATACAGAAGTTCTGTATGAGAGACTATGTCGCTACTGTTCATTTTCCTATTGATTTTTTACAATTTTATTCACTGAATTTTACAATTTTTTTTGTATGTTTTTCAAACAATTATAATTATCTCATGCTCAATTTTAAGCCATTGGCAAACTTTATGTCCAATCAGTGAAAAATAATTCTTGACTGTTATCACTTTTACTTTAAGATCACCGAAAAAACAATATGTTTTTCTCGCTTATGGAGATATGTCGCGTGGAAAATAACATTATTCAGAATGCTGATGCATCAGTGCAGGGCAACAAGCAGAATCACAGACACGGTGAACTTCCAGGTCAGAAAGCTTCACCTGTTGAACAGAATAAGAAACCTATCCTTGAGATCAAGTCCCTGACAAAAAACTTCAGCAATTTCACTGCAGTTAACAATGTTGATCTTACAATTTATGAAGGAGAGATTTTTGCTCTTTTAGGATCATCTGGCTGTGGTAAATCTACATTACTGCGTATGCTAGCAGGTTTTGAGCATCCAAGCGCTGGTCATATCATCCTTGATGGTGAAGATATTGTTGATCTTCCTCCATATAAGAGAACTCTCAACATGATGTTTCAGTCCTATGCTCTGTTCCCTTATATGACTGTAAGGCAGAACATCGCCTTTGGTCTGAAACAGGAGAAGCTTGCCAAAGACGTTATCAATGAGCGTGTTGACAAGATGCTTAAGCTTGTTCATATGGAAGATTATGTAGATAGAAAGCCTTATCAGCTGTCAGGCGGTCAGAGACAGCGTGTGGCCCTTGCAAGATCTCTTGCAAAAGAACCACGTCTGCTTCTGCTTGATGAGCCTATGGGTGCACTTGACAAGAAGCTTCGTGAACAGATGAGACTTGAGCTTGTTGACATCATCAATTCAGTTGGTGTTACCTGCCTTATGGTTACACACGATCAGGAAGAGGCTATGACCATGGCTGATCGTATTGCAATTATGGACAGAGGTGAATTCGTTCAGATTGGCGGTCCTCGTGAAATCTACGAAAACCCTAACTGCCGTTTCTCTGCTGAATTTATCGGCTCGGTCAATATGTTTGACTGTACTCTTACCACCTCAAACGCTGACGGTTCATTTATCGCCTGTGCGGATTTTCCAAGACCAATTGAGCTTCAGCACGATATTGACATTGCCGATGGCATGCCTCTGTCAATTGCTATGCGTCCTGAGAAAATCTATATCTCTCATGAAGAGCCTGAAGAGAAAACAAACTGGTGCTCTGGTATTGTTGAGAACATTGCCTACCTTGGTGATATTTCAATTTACTACGTAAGACTGCCATCTGGAAGAATTATTACTTCAACTCTGCCTAATGTTGACAGATTCAAGGTTGGTCTTCCTACATGGGATGACAAGGTATATTTAAGCTGGGATCCAGAATCCTGCATTGCTTTAACATTCTAAGAGACTGAATAACTATGGCAGCAGTTGGCATTGGTCTATCTAAAAGACCTGGTTCAAAAGGACACAGACCACCTCCAAGATTTGTTCCTGGAAAGAAGATCTCATGGAGAGAAAGAGCTATCATCTTTGTACCTTATATGTGGATGATCCTCTTTTTCCTTGTTCCTTTTTTAATTATTTTCAAGATTTCTTTTTCTGTTACAGAGATCTCCATTCCACCATATTCTCCAATTATCACATTTGAGGATGGAGCAATGCAGATTATTCTGCATCTTGAAAACTACACAAATATCTTTACAGATCCTGATGGTACCTATATGAAGTCATACCTGAAATCAATTCAGGTTGCTACCTTCTCGACCATTCTGTGTCTGATCATCGGCTATCCGATTGCCTGGGCTCTGGCTTCAGCCAAAAGTGCAACACGCAACATCATGTTCATTCTGATTATTATGCCAAGCTGGACATCTTTTGTTGTCAGAATCTATGCCTGGATGACAATTCTCAAGCGAGATGGCCTCATCAATGACATTCTTATGAGCATCGGGATAATCGATCACCCTATTCCTATGCTACAGACTGATCTTGCAGTTTATATCGGTATAGTATACTGCTACCTGCCATATATGGTTCTGCCTCTGTTCTCAGCACTTATGAAGGTTGATTATTCACTTATTGAGGCAGCTCAGGATCTGGGATGCCGTCCGGTTAAAACATTCTTTAAGGCTCTGGTTCCTCAGACAAAGAGCGGCATCATAGCAGGTTCCATGCTCGTGTTTATTCCTGCAATCGGTGAATACGTGATCCCAGAGCTATTAGGCGGAAAAGATTCTATCCTCATCGGAAGAATCCTCTGGCAGGAATTCTTTAACAACAGAGACTGGCCTTTAGCATCAGCTGTTGCGATCACCATGCTTACTATCATGGCAATTCCAATCATCTGGTTCTTTAAGTCACAGCGCAAGAAAGGAGCTTTATAATAATGTTCTGCATAAAAAAAGAAACAAAAAGCTTCATTCTGAGGACTCTGATACTCCTTTTGGCTCTTACTTTCCTGTATCTGCCAATCATGACTCTGATTGTCTACTCATTCAATGAGTCAAAGATGGTTACCGTGTGGACTCACTTCTCATTAAAGTGGTATCACGCACTGTTCAATAATACTGCTATCATATCAGCAGTTGGTATCTCGCTTACCATTGCATTTATGTCTGCAGTTACATCTGTAATCATCGGAACCCTAGCTGCATTTGTAATGGTAAGAGTTCACAAATTCTACGGTGAAAGCGCATTCCTACTGTTCATGACTGCACCAATGATTCTTCCTGAGGTTATTTCAGGTCTTGCCTTACTGCTTCTGTTTGTAACATTAAGTGATATCATTCCGGTCTTCTCTGACAGAGGTATTATCACAATCTGGATTGCTCATGTAACATTCTGCTCAGCTTATGCTACAGTTGTAATCAGGTCCCGTTTTGTCGAACTTGATATCTCTATTGAAGAGGCAGCAAAGGATCTTGGAGCAGGTCCTATAAAGGTATTCTTTGTGATCATCCTTCCTGCTATCATGCCAGCCGAAGTTGCAGCATTCCTGCTCTCATTCACCATGTCAATGGATGATCTCGTTATCACAAGCTTTGTGGCAGGACCTAACTCTACCACACTTCCAATGCTTATCTTCTCAAGCGTAAGAAGAGGTCTGTCCCCTGAGATTAATGCTCTAGCTTCAGTTATCGTACTGGTTGTTTCATGCTTTGCTTTTGGTTCCTGGGTACTGACAGTAAGAAAACAGAAACGAAAGGAAAGAAACAAGGCAATGGTGGTGGCAGCTCAGAGAATAGAATCATCTGTTCATCAGTAATATGCAAAATTACAAAATGCCTGCTTTATAGCAGGTATTTTTTTGCTCAGATATTTGTGAACTTTATTTCAAATTTGGTTATAATACGCTCACGTTTTTCCATCATTAATCGGGATATTTATGTCTGATTTAAAACTCTTTTCTGGTAATGCAACACCAGAGCTCGCCAATGAAATTGCAAAATGCCTGTACACCAATCTGTCTGATGCAACTGTAGATACATTCTCAGATGGTGAGGTTCACGTACAGATCAATGAATGTGTTCGTGGCTGTGACACTTTTGTTATCCAGTCAACCTGTGCACCAACAAACGATAACCTCATGGAACTGCTTGTAATGATTGATGCTCTGCGCAGAGCTTCTGCTGGCAGAATTACAGCTGTAATTCCTTACTTTGGTTATGCAAGACAGGACAGACGCGTACGCTCAGCCCGTGTTCCTATTACAGCAAAAGTTGTTGCAGATTTATTATCCTCAGTTGGCGTAGACAGAGTTTTAACTGTTGATCTTCATGCAGAGCAGATCCAGGGTTTCTTTGATGTTCCTGTTGATAACTGCTACTCTTCAAAACTGTTTGTTGAAGATATGAAGAGCCTTGATTTACAGAATCCTTGTATCGTATCACCTGACATGGGTGGTGTTGTTCGTGCAAGAGCTATATCGAAGCTATTGAATGATGTTGATATCGCAATCATCGACAAGCGTCGTCCTCGTCCTAACGTATCTGAGGTTATGAATCTTATCGGTGAGGTTAAAGATCGCGAGTGTATTATCGTTGACGATATGATTGATACTGGAGGTACCCTGTGCAAGGCTGCTGCAGCTCTTAAAGAGCGCGGTGCCAAGAAGGTTATTGCCTATGGTACTCACCCTGTTCTTTCAGGTGCTGCCTACGATAATATCAAGAACAGTGTTATTGATACCATTGTTGTAACAAACTCTATCCCAGCAACCGAACAGTTTAGGGCAACCGGCAAGTTCAGATATGTGTCCCTTGCACCAACTCTTGCTGAAGCAATTCGTCGCATCAACAATGATGAATCAATCTCTGTGATGTTTGGTGATGCCGTTTAAATAGCATATATCCTGCAGCTGGTCCCTTTTCCAGCTGCAGATTAGCATAAGTAATCTCATTTTCATCTCCATAATCCAGAACATTCCTGCCATTACCACTAAAAGACGATTTCCCTATTTAGGAATCTTACTGCCATAAACTGTGAGTATTCTCAATTGTCGGAAATATCCTTAATATCAAGCCAGCTGAAAAGACTGTACTGTCTTTGAGTCTTGTTACTTATGTTACTGCAAGGGATCTGATTGCCTCACTATTGCTTTATATGACTCCATGCACGCATCTAAAATTTCAATACCCCTACCATTTATCATTGACAGCAAATTGCAAATAAGCATAAAAAGTTTTACTGATATCCTCATAACCGCTCTCAAGACTTAGTCAAATAAATCATCTGCAAAACATAGATCAGAATGGAAGCTGGTGCAAAAAAAATTTTAAAATTTTTCTAAAGTTTCTATTTTTTCTATCCGATAATCGATATAGAGGTGTATCAGTATGTCTTTAATCGATTCGTCATTCATCAGTCAGCAAAGCTCTGAGGTTAAATCCTATCAGAGTCACGTGCTTGATCTGACTTCTGTAAACAGAAGGGAGGATGACGATAAAAAGAAAAATACTCTGCTTGATGACTGCGTAACCTTATCTGGTGAAACACAAAGTAATTCTGATCTGTTCTCATCTAACAGATCGAAAGCTCTAAAAGCATACAAAACCTTCTCTCAGGAACAGAACTCTGTAGTTGAAGATCCTTTAAAAAAGACTCAAGAGGAATCTGAAAAGACACAGAAAGAGAAGGAGCAGGAAAAAGCTAAAGAAAACAATAATGACAAAAAGCAGAATGGTGATTATCTGACCGATGAGGAGCAGCAGGAAGTTGATTCCATGAAGGAAAGAGACTCTGAGGTTCGTACTCATGAGCAGGCTCATAAAAATGCCGGCGGATCATACGCAGGTTCTCCTCAGTATGAATATGAAAAAGGTCCAGATGGCAAAAGTTATGTAACTGATGGTCATGTTAATATTGATATCAGTAAAGAGAGCACACCTGAGAAAACCATCAAAAAGATGAAGGTTGTTATTGCAGCTGCCAATGCACCTGCAGAGCCATCCAATCAGGACAGAAAAGTTGCAGCACAGGCTCAGCAGACTCTTAACGAGGCACAGACAGAGCTAAACTCTTCTGCTTCAGAATCAAAGAGAGAAAATCCTAAAGCCCGCAGCACATCTAATTCTGTAAAAGAATTCTCATCATAAAACTATTCACTTTTCAGACATAGACTCCCCATAATTGCGCACTGCTAGTGTTTTGAACTTTTAGTTGTATAATCACGGTGCACTTTACTTTTATGAATTTGGAGTTTTTATGGATCCGGTATATGTTGGAGCGTTATCAGTTCTCCCACCTGTAATTGCCGTTGTTTTAGCACTTATTACAAAAGAAGTATTCTCTTCACTGATTGTTGGTATCCTGTCTGGCACCCTGATTTATACCATTAAGACTGATGGTAATCTGGTGCTTGGTACTGTACAGAATGCAATGTCTGTTATGGGAAACAAGTTTGATCTGAATATTGTTCTGTTCTGCTCTCTCTTAGGTGCTCTGGTATATGTAATCTACATGGCAGGAGCTTCTAGGGCTTATGGTAACTGGGCTACAGCCAAAATAAAAAGCAGACGAGCATCCCTGCTGTCGACATCAGCACTAGGAGCTTTTATCTTTATTGACGATTACTTCAACTGCCTGACAGTTGGAACAGTTATGAGACCAATAACAGACAAGTACAAGGTTTCAAGAGCAAAGCTTGCCTATATCATTGACTCAACTGCTGCGCCAATCTGTATTATTGCCCCTATTTCATCATGGGCTGCAGCCGTAGGTTCAAATCTTAAGGCAACAAACACATTTGATTCTGATATTGCAGCATTCTGTGCAACTATTCCATGGAACTTCTATGCACTCTTGTGCATCCTGATGGTAATTATTGTCTGCCTGTTCAATGTTGATTTTGGACCTATGTTCAAAGCTGAAAGAGAAGCTGAAAAATCATCTGTAAACAGTTCAAACCTTAACACAGCCAAAACAGAGGACATCGACATTAAAGGCTCTGGTAGTGTGTGGGACATGATTATACCAATCATCAGTCTGATAATTTTTGCTACACTTGCCATGCTTTACATCGGTGGATACTGGGGTGAGGATACATCCTACCACACACTAGGAGCAGCATTTGGTAATACAGATTCTTCATCTGCATTAGTCCTAAGCTCTCTTGGTGCAATCTTCGTTTCATTCCTGATGCTTGTTCCAAGAAAGGTGCTATCTTTAAAAGAGTTTATGGATGGTGTACTTCGCGGAGTTCAGGCAATGATACCGGCAAATATGATCCTTACCTTTGCCTGGACCATTTCAGGTGTTACCCGCGATCTTCTGCAGGCTCCAGAGTTTATTTCCTCTATTGTTCAGAATGATATAGGCTTTGTTGGCGCTGTACTTCCTGCCGTTATCTTCGTGATTGCAGGTTTCCTGTCATTCTCTACTGGTACAGCTTGGGGAACCTTTGGTATTCTGATCCCTATTGTTGTGATTGTGGCTCAGGCCATTGATCCTTCATCAATGGATCTGACTATCATCTCCTTGTCTGCAACCCTTGCAGGTTCTGTATTCGGTGATCACTGTTCTCCTATATCTGACACAACCGTACTCTCATCTGCAGGATCTGGCTGTGTTCACATCGAGCATGTCTATACACAGATGCCATACTCAATCCTGGTCGCAGTAAGCACACTTGCAGGTTATGTTGTTGCAGGTTTCTCAAGAAGCCTGATTTTAAGCTTTGCCTGCGCCCTTGCTACTATGCTTGTTCTCTCAATTGTCCTCTATAGAAGACAGAAACAGAAACTGGCTTAGTTTACAGCCCCACAAAAAAAATGACCTGCTCTATCTAATAAAGCAGGTCTTCTGATTCTGTACGAGTGACTTTACACTACTAGTCTTTCTTTTCGCGCTCATCGATAACGCGCTTTGACTTGTGCTCAGAACGGGTATTCAGACCACCATCCTTATGGACTACAACTGAGTATGGTTTTACACCGATACGAGCTTTAAGTGACTTGCTTACAAAATCTGCTACTGTATCGTCGCTCTCAAGATTGTCATACTTCTTCTCAACTTCTACAGAGTATCTGCAAGTGAAGTCCTTCTCAAAGATTCTG
>JBJFET010000156.1:0-5436 GCA_051891035.1 Succinivibrio sp.
CAATTCATCCCAACCGCCTATAGAGGCGGGGGAATTCTTGCTAGATAAAGTTAAAGGAATGTTCAGGAAAATCTGCACATAAGTTCAGCAAACAAACAAATCTTTCATCTGTGATAGATACACAGATTCATGACTCAAATCAGATTGGACCATTATTAAGAGAAGTCCAACTGCCTTATTTAATAAGTTTAGCACATTTTAAATAACAATATAAAAAATTTACGCAATTTTTAATTAGTATTATTTTCAGAAAGGCAAAAATACATTTTTTAATAAAGTGACTGTTTATTGCAAAATGTCATCATTTATATGCTGTTTATCAAAATCAGTTACTAATAATGATTTTCACATAGAATTTTTATAAAAAGTGATAAAAATAATTATCCTGCTTCCTTATACGTACCATAAATTATACTCTTTTACAGAATACTGATATATACGTCAAATAACTGATTAATTATTATCTTTAAGCTGTTTTATGCGATATGTACTTCATCTAATTTCTGCAGACACAGACTTACCATTCCTGATACTGTATCTTCTCTTAGATTTTCGGTAATTTCGATCTTAGGAAGCAACGCCTCCTCTGCAGCAGTTGAGATCTGCTTTTTGAGTCTTTCAACAAGTCCTGGCTTTAGAGTTTCTGAATAGATAGCAACATAGCCAGGATTTAGAACACACATAACCGCTCTAATGGTTCTTATTGCCAAATCATCAGCCTGCATCTGTTCAAGAGGAAGTACTCCCACATCGTTGTACATAGGAAAATATCTGATTTCGCCAGCCATTCCATCCTTGCCTCTTAGAACCGATCCGTTGTAGCAGAAACCACAACCAGGTACCTTTCCTGGAACCAGAATTATACCTGATACATATTCCTGGTTTTTACATCTTTTATATAGTCCAAGCGTTGCAGCATTGATATCTGTTTCAAAGAAGACAGGAATGTTGAAATGCTTTTCAAGATGGCTTGATAATCTTAATGACTGACTGTCATGGCGAAGCGCACTTCCTACTCTTCCGCCAACGTCATCAGACGGCATTGACACACCTACCACGGAAATCTTCGGGTAACGCTCCACATAGCGCTCCATGCCAAGTTTGAGCTCTGTTGTCTGGATGGAAAGCTCCTCATCTATCAGCTCTTCTTTTCTTTCTATGCATTCTCCAAACAGATTGTGCACTGAGTAGCCAACATACTTATTACCCGATCGCTTATATATCGAGAGAACCAGAATAAGTTTGTTCATCTCATTAAAGCGGTAGGTTGTAGCAGGTCTGCCATTTGGTAGGCTTGATTTTCCACCCTCAAGGACTTCTCCTGATGCAATAAGCAAAGAAAGGATCTTGTTTAAGGTAACAACAGAAAGTCCTGTCAGCTCTTTAAGGCGTGAAGCTGTACAGACCTGTTCCTGATGCAGAGATTTTCGTACAAGCTGCAGATTCTGCTCACGTATCTGCTTTGATGTAATAGTTAGTATTCTGTCGAGCATAATACATAATATCTGTAAACAAACTTAATAAAGTATGTTTAATAATAGACGATTTTTAATAATTCTGCAAATATGTAAATTTTTGATTAAATCTAATTAGCTATTGCTAATTAGATTAAAACCTTTATTTTTCAAATTTCTAATTACATTTTTACAGTAAATATATTTTTTATACTATTATGTTACTAAATAACAAAACTTATAGCAAATTTTGCATAGTCTATTAAAACAATTATTATCCTAACATTTTAGAAACACTGAATTGCGATAGGATTGCGCTTTTTTAAATACTTATTAAGCTGTTTTCATTTTTAGACAAATTTTCATAAATTCTGAACAAAAATTTTCAAAAATTTGTCATTTTAAAATTTAGGACTAAAATTATTTTTAGCTAGATTTGGCATGCAGTCCCATTACTCAATGAGTCAGGGGATGAATTGTTTCTATAGTTTACCAATACTAAAAACCGAGTGACACTCGGGGTTAGCCTGCTGTGAGGTAAAAGCTCACTGCTTAGCTCTTTGAGTTATCGAACAGGAAGCTTCCACTTCCAAACGATGTGGAAGTATGTCACTGACTGAGCAAACATCAGTCTTTTTCTTAAACACACACTGCAAACGAGGAGCCTTAATGCTTCAGATTAGATTACACGGCCGTGGAGGCCAGGGTGTTGTGACCGCTGCAGAGATGCTGACATTAGCCGCTTTCTACGAAGGCCACTTTGCACAAGCTTTCCCAAGTTTCGGTTCAGAACGTACCGGCGCACCTGTCGTTGCCTACGCAAGAATCGATGACAAAGAGATCCGTACTCATGAACCAATTCAAGAGCCTAATGTTGTACTGATTCAGGACAAGACATTACTAGGCGCTGTTGATGTTTTTGCAGGATTGGACAAGAACGGGTACGTTATTATCAATTCAAAGGATGCTCCTGAAGCTGTTGCACCTGAAATTGTAAAGGCTCTGCCAAAAGGACATGTCTTTACTGTTCCTGCAACAGACTTTGCTATGCAGAAGATTGGCAAGCCTCTTCCAGGAGCTCCAATGCTCTCTTCCCTTGCTGCTGTAACTGGAATGCTGAAGCTTGAATCAGTGCAGAACGCTTTCCAGGCAAGATATCCTGGCAAAGTAGGCGACGCAAATGCTGAAACTGCAGCATTGGCTTATAACTTTATTAAGGAGGCAAAGAATGCTTAAGCAGATAGAAGGCTCATTAGGTGTTGCTGAGGCTGTAGCACTTTGCCGTCCTGGCGTTGTCTGCGCCTACCCTATTTCTCCACAGACCCACATTGTTGAAAATCTTGGTAAATTCGTAAAGACAGGTTCACTGCAGAACTGCGACTTCCTGAACGTTGAATCAGAATTCTCAGCAATCTCTGTTGCAATTGGTTCTCAGGCAGGTGGCGCAAGAACCTATACTGCTACCGCATCACAGGGTCTTCTGTTTATGACCGAAGGTGTATATTCAGCTTCAGGTCTTGGTCTTCCAATTGTTATGACCGTAGCATCACGTGCAATCGGCGGTCCTATCAATATCTGGAATGATCATTCAGACTCACTCTCACAGAGAGATTCAGGATGGCTTCAGCTGTTCTGTGAATCAAACCAAGATGCTGTTGATACCCACATCATGGCTTTCAAGATAGCCGAGGAAGTTGGTCTTCCAGTTATGGTATGTATGGACGGTTTCGTTCTTACCCATGCCTTTGAAAGACTTGACATTCCATCTCAGGAGACAGTTGACAAGTTCCTGCCAGAGTATGAACCACGTGAGTATCTGACTCCAAAGGAGCCTGTATCAATCGGTTCTATGGTAGGTCCTGAGGCATTCACTGAAGTGCGTTTCCTGCAGCAGCGCAAGATGGCTAAGGCTCTTGGCGTAATTGAGCGTGTAACAAAGGAATACCGTGAGCTTACAGGTTCAAAATCAGGCGGTCTGCTTGACACCTACAACTGCGAAAATGCCGATGTAAAACTCATCATTATGGGTTCTACCGTAGGAACTGCTAAAGACGAGGTTGATCGTCTCAAGGCAGAAGGTATCAACGCAGGTATCATTTCTCTAAAATCATTCAGACCATTCCCTTATGAGGCCATTGCCAGTGCAATTGGTGACACCAGACAGGTTATCTGCATAGAACGTGCATTCTCATTTGGTGCCCGCGGCATTATCTGCCCTGAGGTTAAACGTGCAATGGAAGGTAAGAACTGTGACATCAAGACAGCTATTGCTGGTCTTGGCGGCCGTCCTATCTTCGGTTCAACCATCAGAGGTATCGTAAAGGATGCTCTTGCAGGCAAATTTACCGAAGAGCTAACCTGGTACGATGTTGATGCATCTGTACTCAACAGCTATACAGACAAGACTGAGGGCGTAAAGTTCCAGAATGGACCTATAGCTCAGTCAACTCTTGAGAAGTCAGTTAAGTAACAGCAGGAGCAAATGATGTTAGAAAAGATTAAGTTCTATCAGACAGGTTCAAATACAGTAGGTAACCGTCTGTTAAATCCTGCAATGCGTACCATTCAGTCATCATCAGATCGTCCAAATGGTCTTATTTCAGGTCACCGTGCTTGTCAGGGCTGCGGTGAGGCTCTAGGTGCAAGATATGCAATTGATGCTGCCATGAAGGCAACAAACGGTCAGCTGATGGTTGTTAATGCAACTGGCTGTCTTGAGGTATTCTCTACTCCATATCCTGAATCAGCATGGAAGATGCCTTGGGTTCACTCTCTGTTTGGTAATGCTGCAGCCGTAGGTTCAGGACTTGCAGCAGCTGCTGCTGTAAGAGCCAAAAAGAATGGAGATTCGACAGTTCCTCGCATCATCGCACAAGGCGGTGACGGTGGTACCACTGATATCGGCTTTGGTGCTCTGTCTGGAATGTTTGAGCGTAATGATGATGTTCTTTATATCTGCTACGACAACGAAGCATACATGAACACCGGCGTACAGAGATCATCTGCAACACCTCCTGCTGCAAGAACTGCGACAACACAGCTTGTTGGTGACAAGCCTGGTGCAGACTGGGGCAAGGGAAAGGATGTTCCTCTGATTGCAATGGCTCATGGTATCCCTTACGTTGCAACAGCAACAGTAGCAGACCTCAGAGATCTTGAGTACAAGGTCACAAAGGCAATGCAGTTCCATGGTGCAAGATTCATTCAGATCCTCGTACCATGCCCTCTTGGCTGGGGTCTGTCATCAAATTCAACCGTAACTGTAGCACGTATGGCTATGGAGACTGGTTTCTACCCTGTATACGAGGCTGAATACGGCAAGATCACCTCTGTAAGAAAGATCAGACAGAAGCAGCCTGTAATCAATTATCTGAAGATGCAGAGAAGATACGCTCATCTGACTGGCAAGAAGGCAGATCCTAATGTGGTTGCAAGACTGCAAGCCTTATGTGACACCAATATCAGAAACTTTGGTCTGTTAGGTGATGAGGATGCACAGGGTACCCCTGTTGCAATTCAGGCTTACGAGCGTAATTCAGCTGTATAAAGGAGATAATAGATTATGTTACAGAAATCTTTTGCTGTTACCCTTGATCCAGCTACCTCTTTGCAGAACCACACAGGATCATGGCGTACACTGCGTCCAGTAAATGTATTTAAACTGCCACCTTGCAACAATCAGTGCCCTGCAGGTGAGAACATCCAGCAGTGGCTGTTCTATGCTGCACAGGGCGATTATGAGCAGGCATGGAGAATTTTAACTGAAGAAAACCCAATGCCTGCATGTATGGGTCGTGTCTGCTATCACACCTGCGAAGGCAAGTGCAACAGAGGTTTTCTTGATGAGAGCGTCGGTATCAACTCTGTAGAGCGCTTTTTAGGCGATTATGCTATTGAGCACAACCTCGCATTCAGAAGACCATCTCGCGAGACAGGCAAGAAGGTTCTTATTATCGGAGCTGGTCCTGCAGGTCTGTCTGCA
>JBJFET010000157.1:0-24133 GCA_051891035.1 Succinivibrio sp.
GGTAATCAACCTTTCAAAGGAAAACGAGCCAGACATCTGGGCAGCTATCAAGCGTAATGCTCTGTTAGAGAACGTAACTGTTGATGCAAATGGTAAGATTGATTTTGCTGACAAGTCAGTAACCGAGAATACTCGTGTTTCATACCCAATCAACCACATCAACAACATCGTTAAGCCAATTTCAAAGGGTCCTGCTGCTAAGCGCGTAATCTTCTTATCAGCTGATGCTTTCGGTGTTTTACCTCCAGTATCAATCCTTGATAAAGATCAGACTCAGTACTACTTCTTATCAGGCTTCACCGCTAAGTTAGCTGGTACAGAGCGTGGTATTACCGAGCCTACCCCAACCTTCTCATCATGCTTTGGTGCTGCATTCTTATCATTACCTCCAACCAAGTACGCAGAAGTACTTGTTAAGAGAATGGAGCAGTCAGGTGCTAAGGCATACTTAGTAAATACTGGTTGGAACGGTACCGGCAAGCGTATCTCAATTAAGGATACCCGTGGTATTATCGATGCAATCTTAGACGGTTCAATCGATACCGCTGAGACCAAGACAATCCCAGTATTCTCATTCAAGGTTCCAACAGCTTTACCAGGTGTTGATTCTAACATTCTTGATCCACGTGATACTTATGCTGATGCATCACAGTGGGAAGTTAAGGCTAAGGACTTAGCAGAGCGCTTCATCAAGAACTTCAAGAAGTTTGAGTCTTTAGGTGGCGACCTTGTTAAGGCTGGCCCTCAGTTATAATTCAAATAAATAAAAAGTTATAACTAGATTAGCCCGGATCATTGATCCGGGCTTTTTGATGGAGGAAAAAGTGGGAAAGCCATTTATTACCAGAGAAGGTTACGAACAGCTACGCAAGGAACTGGATTATCTGTGGGAAGTCAAACGTCCCGATGTTACGCAGAAGGTTAGCTGGGCTGCAAGTTTGGGTGATCGCTCAGAGAATGCGGATTACCATTACAATAAAAGGTTGCTCGGTCAGATTGACAGAAGGATCAGATATCTTAGACACTGTATGAACGACCTTCAGGTAATTGAATTCAACAAACAGCAGGAAGGTAGAGTTTTCTTTGGCGCCTATGTTGAAATTGAATCAGATGATGATGAGTCAAAACTCCAAATAAGAATCGTGGGTTCAGATGAGATTTTTGGCAGATCAAACTGTATTTCTGTAGATGCTCCTATGGCCAGAGCACTGCTTGGCAAAAGCGTTGATGACTGTGCCGAGGTAGTCACTCCAAAAGGCAAGAAACTCTGGTATATAAATCAGATTTCATATCACAAACCAGACTGGTATAAAGAACAGCCTATTGTTGAAAATGCTTTGGCCTCAGATGATGATTCAGAGGTTGAGGTTGAAGAGATGAGCGCTGAGGATATCAGAAAGATTGAGCAGGAATATCTGAAAACCCTGGTAAGTGATGACAAATAGTCTATCCTGAAACATCAAGATAATTTCCACGTGTTTGTCTTGGCTCTGAAGCATTGTAGGCGTTTGCAATAGCCTTAGGACTGAATCCTTCTCCTTTCTTTCGCCTCTGCTCAGCATCTTTTGAGTATGATGCCCCACCATTAGAGCCGAATGAGCCACCTAATGAGGCATTCATTTTTGCAGAAGCTTCCACATTCTGATTTAAGCTGTTTCCAGAAACTGTAGAGCTTGCAGAAGATGCTGCTTTTGTGGTCTTTGAATCAGAACCAGATTCTTTTTTTGCAGATTTTACTGCATCCTTTTTGCCAAAACCTGTTCTTTCGATGCCTGTTTTTATTAAGCTATCTGCCTGAATATACAGATTTGTATTAGCAGGGGCAGTCTGTACCGCTCCTTGCGATGTAGCAAGAGAGTTTTGCGTTGCAGAATTCTGGGAAATCTGAGGAATGGTTTCACGGGCAAGACTATCTCTGCGCGCTTCATTGGCTGCATGAGGCACACCTGCTGCAATGATATTAGAGATGGTACTTGTTGCTACATCCATAATTTATTCAAAAATAAGTTAAACTACACCCTTACATACAGTATCGGAAATTCTGCACAAAATCTTTAATAAAAAATTTAAAAATTTTCTACATGCCCGATCAGAAAAAGCAAAGCAGATAAAATGGTAATAAAAGATTGACCTAACCTCGTTAAAGGTTGTTTATGCCGGCGTTTTTAATAAAGAGTTCTATTGCTTTTGTCAGATTTTCAGGTTCTGTCAGAAATGGCATATGAGCAGAATCCTGAAGTACTACACTCAAATGATATGGCGAGGCAACCATTCTTGAAGATAATTCCTGTTTTACGAGCTTGTCCTTTGCTCCAAAGATATGCAGGCAAGGAATTCTGATACTGAAAAACGGTTCGCGATAATCAGCATAAGCCATCTTTAAAAGTCCGTTTCTCAGAACCAGCGGATCAATGTCCCCCATCTTTTCACAGGCCTGTAGGACAAACTGGTTCTGTTCTTTGCTAAGCCCGTTGCACTGAGTCTGAAGCTTAAAGAATAATTTTATAGAACGTAGATTTCGTCCTTCATCAAAAAGGTTTAGGCTTTTTAGAACGTATCTGTAGTCGAAACCAGGCCAGTTAGGATCGGCTGGGAATCTTGGAGCTCCACAGATAGAAATAAAGCCACTTATCTTTTTGTCAACGTCAGAATAGCAGGCCATGCAGGCAACCAGAGTACTCAGAGACCATGAAACCAGTATGCTGTTTTGAGGAATGGTATTTAAAAGCAGATTGGCGCTTTGTCTTGTTGAGTTTGAAAACTGTTTTAAATGAGCCGATTTTCCGTAACCGGGCATATCTACAAGCATGATATTGTATTTTGGAAAGAGTTCTACAAATGGCTTGAGGAAATTGCAGTCAGTTGCCCAGCCTGGAGTTACAACCATTGGCTGTCCGTGAGGATCACCATAACAGGTATAGCCAAGAGTCAGGTTATCGGTACATTTCATAAAAAAGTGTTATAGTGCTGCATTGCAGCACTATTTTTCAGATTAGACGTTCTTTGCTTTTCTGTAAGCAATCAGATCTTCAATTGAAAGGCAGGTTAAATCGTGTTCCATGGCAAAGGTTACAACACGAGGGAGCTTTGCCATAAGACCATCGGGTGCACACAGCTCGCAGAGAATACCTGCAGGAGCCAGACCTGCTAATCTTGCCAGATCAACAGATGCTTCTGTATGTCCGTCACGCTCTAAAACACCGCCTTTTTTAGCAACCAGCGGGAACATGTGACCTGGGCTTGCCAGATCTTCAGGTCTGCCCTGAGGATTGATAACAGCTTTAATTGCCTTGACTCTGTCAGGAGCACTTACGCCGGTTGTTACGCCATGGGCTGCATCAACAGAAATAGTAAAGGCTGTGCCGAATACAGAGGTATTATTCTTTACCATCATAGGTAAATTCATTCTCTCAGCCTGTTCCTGCTCGATACAGACACAAACGATACCTGAACACTCACGGATCATGAAAGCCATCTGAGCATCTGTAACTGTCTGTGCTGCATAGATAAGATCACCTTCGTTCTCTCTATCCTCATTGTCAACAACAAGCACACCTCTGCCTTTTTTCATCGCTTCGATGGCTGCTTCGACTCGTTCAATAGCTGTTGAACCAAAGTTTTCCAACAAATTTTTAAAGCTCATTTTTACCTCATTATAAATGTGAGTTGTTTCGGGCATTTACCATGATTTCTTTCATGGTTTTAACTGCTTCTGTTAAACCTGTGAATACAGCTCTTGCAATGATACTGTGTCCGATATTGAGTTCGTTCATCTCAGGGATGGCAGCAACTGCAGCAACATTGTTATAGTTAAGGCCATGTCCGGAATTAACTCCAAGACCTGCTTCATGAGCATATGCAGCCATCTGAGTCAGTATCCTCAGTTCCTCTTCCTGTTCTTTCTCATTTGCTGCATTTGCATATCGTCCTGTATGGAACTCAACAAATGGAGCTCCAACCTTTACGGCTGCATCAATCTGCTCCTTGACAGGATCAATGAATAAGGATGATACAGTTCCTACTGCAGAAAGCCTGCTTACCGCATTCTCGATTCTGCTCATGTTTCCAAGAACGTCCAGTCCGCCTTCTGTTGTGATCTCTTCTCTTCTTTCAGGAACAAGGCATGCTTTCTGAGGAGCAAGGGCAACTGCGATAGATAGGATCTCATCTGTTACTGCCATTTCAAGGTTTAAAGATGTTTTAACAGTTTCTCTGATAATTCTTACATCTCTGTCAGTAATATGTCTTCTATCTTCACGAAGATGAGTTGTAATACTGTCAGCTCCTGCCAGTTCTGCAATTGCAGCAGCGGTTACAGGATCTGGATAATCTGTGCCACGTGCGTTACGTACTGTAGCTACATGATCGATGTTAACACCAAGATATATAGGCTTCATATTTATTACTGTGTCCTAAACAAACAACCTTTACATTATAACTTGATAAAGATCAAAAAATTGCTTTTTTATGTGTCATTATGAAGTTTTTTTACTAATAATGAGCATTATCTGAACAGTGGCATCACACTCTCAAAGCAAAAGTTAGAAACAGTCTGAGTGATAGAGTGCCAAATGGCTTATGTCAGTAAATTTCAGAGAATACCCATCAGCTTTGCAATATGTATCACAAGAGAGATTATTTTGATTTTGGATTTTCCTCTTTTGATACTATTATGAAGGTATCCACAATAACTAAACATCAATACATCAATATTTATATGCAGGTACTCTAGCAATGTAGATTTGGCTTGAGATATCAGCATAAAAAGGTCAGGATCTGCCAATCTTAGGAGTGAGTCTGTTCAGGAACAGAGCAGCTGAAGTCCTGAAGTGGACTGTAGCTGAATGAACCTCACAGGAGGTCTGCAGCACCAAAACCACTCAAGCAAGCTAAGAAATTAGCCTCTGCAGTAGGGCTCCTCTTGCTTTGAAGAGGAGAATGTCAGATTCAAAATTACTTGGAGTTCGCTATTTTGCAGAACTTTGATGATATTCAGAGGATGATTTGTCATGCCCAAGATTCTAAATTTCGGTTCTTTAAATATTGATTATGTTTATGATGTGCCTCATTTTGTTCAGCCAGGAGAAACTCTGCAGTCTACCGGTAGAAATATTTTTGCCGGAGGAAAGGGGTTAAACCAGTCTGTTGCCTTAGCTAGAGCCGGAGGAGATGTTTATCATGCAGGTGCTGTAGGTGCTGCAGACGGTTCTCTGCTGGTTGATGTATTAACAGAGAATAAAATCAATTCAGACTTCCTCTCTAAAAGAGACTGTCCAAGCGGTCATACCATTATTCAGGTAGATGAACACGGACAGAACTGTATTATTCTTTACGGCGGAAGCAACCAGACCATTACAGAGGCTGAAATAGATGCAACTTTGTCACATTTTGACAAAGGTGACTATCTGGTACTGCAAAATGAGGTAAATAACATTGAATACATGATAAACGCTGCTTATGAGCGTGGTCTGAAAGTGTGTTTCAATGTCTCTCCATTTACTAAGAGTCTGCTTGAACTTCCACTTGAGAAATGTGCTTTCCTTATTGTTAATGAAATTGAAGGTTCATCCATGGTGGGCATGAGCGAGGATACTGATCCGTATGTGCTCATTGAGGCGCTGTCAGAAAAATATAGAGAATCCTCATTTGTTCTGACATTAGGTTCAAGAGGATCTATCCTGAAAATGACCGGAAGTGAGGTTATTTCTTGCAAATCATTCAAGGTTCAGGCTGTTGATACTACCGCTGCAGGTGATACCTTCCTTGGCTACCTTATAACCAATATCGCTTCTGGAATGAATCCTGCCCTGGCTGTAAAATGTGCAACTGCCGCATCTGCTCTTGCCGTACAGACAAAAGGTGCAACTCCTTCTATTCCAAAGGCTACGCAGGTTCTTGATTTTATTAAAAAATCAAAGACAGATGTTCTGGTTGACAGGTTATAGGGAGAATTTTGTATGAAAAAGATTGGCTGCCTTAATTCAGAGCTTTCATATGTGATTTCAAAGTTAGGACATTTTGACACCCTGACAGTAGGTGACTGCGGACTGCCTGTTCCAAAAGGCGTACAGCGTATTGATCTTGCAGTAACCTATGGAGTTCCTGCCTTTAAGGATGTATTCAATGTTATAGATGCCGAGGCCAAGTTCCAGAAGGTTACAATTGCCTCAGAGTCCAAAACAATGAACAGGGAATTCTATGAGATGATACACAGCTGGGCTGACAGGAATGGCGTTGAGGTTGCTGAGATTCCTCATGAGGAATTCAAGAAACTCTCTGCAGGCAGCGTAGCTGTAGTAAGAACCGGTGAGTGCAAGCCTTACTGTAATGTAATACTAGAATCCAACGTTTCATTCTGATCATGAGTGACGAATCAAGAAGTATTGTAAATCTCCTTCCCTTATCCTATGGACTTGGACTAATCAAGGAGCTAGTCCCGGTCCCTACTCATGTGTTCAAGTCAGATTACCACTATTTTGAAAAATTTGATTATGAGGGAAACGATGACTGGAATGTTCTGAAAACAGATTTTCAGTTCAGAAAGCGCATTCTTGATGAAATCAGTCAGAAGGGAGTTGCCATTATCTCCGAGGAAAGACCTGTTCTATACGGAGGTGTGTGCTGTGCAGATGGTCTGACACTGGTTGTAGGTCCTATTGTTGTAACCGAGGTGGACAATAATTTCTGCAGGCTCTATGCGTTAAAACATCAGGCGACAAACGTCAGTCTGTTCCATACTGATGTACAGAAACTGTCATCAATCCTTCTGCTGGTATACAGTACCCTCAGCCAAAAGTATATTTCCCTAAATGATTTTCTTGAAGAAAACTATCTGAACAAGGAACTGATAGAATCAACCAATAGACAGATAGCCAGAATTATCTCAAATCAGACCATAACAAACCGGCCACATAATCCGGGGATCTTTGAAGCTTCCATCAGAATGGCTATCAGAAACGGCGACGAGGAAGAGCTTAAGAAGGCATTGAACTCGATATATGCGAATATGAGAGGAACACTTTCAAAAAACGAGCTCAGATCAGCCAAGAATCTTGCAATTGTTGATATTACCATCGCTACTAGAGCCGCTATTGATGCTGGATTGAGTGTAGAAGAGCTGTACGTTATTTCAGATGGTTTTATTATGGAAGTTGAAGAGTGCAGGTTTCCTGAGGAAGCTTTGGGGCTGGCTAGAGCCTGTGCATTAAGATGTACCAGTATGGTAGCCAAATTCCTTAGAAACAAAAAACAGGGAAAGGAACTATCTCCAATGGTAAGCAGAGCCTGTGACTATCTTGATAGGCATATCTATGAGAAATTTGATATTGATGTACTGTGTTCAAAACTCAAGGTAAGCCCAAGTTACCTCTCAAAGATGTTCAGACAGGAAAAGAGAATGACTTTAGGAGAGTACTCAAGACTCAGAAAGATTGAGACTGCCAAGATTATTCTGTCAAGCTACGACAAGAGCATTTATGAAATAGCACTGATGTTCTCCTTCAATTCTCAGAGCCATTTTGGAAGAGTTTTTCTGGAGCTGACAGGAAAGACTCCAGCTCAGTACAGAAAAGAAAATGCCATAAGAGATTCCGTATTCTGATTACGGCTGTCTCGAAGTGCCCTCCCTATATTAAATCTTCAGCTGTCACTTATATATCTTAATAAGAGTGATTTTTATTAAGAAAATCAGACAGTTCCTATATCTGAGAAACTTTTCCCTCTGTTCTTGGCAAGTTGTGACTAGTCTTACAAAAAAGTATGAACTAAAAATATTTATGTGACATTAAAAATATTTTTATGACAAAGTGTCGCGGTTTTCCTATCTATAATTTTAAATGCAAACAAAACAGAAGTCTGAAGTATTCAGATTCAAACATACATATTAGATAGGAGTTTATCCATGAAGATATCAAAATTCTGCGCATCAATAGCTATGGTTTTGGCCGCTTCTTCTTTTGCAACCTCTGTTCAGGCTGATGAAGCCAAGAGACTGACAGGCGGCGGTTCTAATATTATTTATGTTATTACCCCATCTCATTCAAATCCGTTCTTTAAGACTGAGGCTGAAGTTGCTGCTCAGACTGCCAAGGACTTAGGTTACGCAGTAAAGATGGTATCTCATGACGATAGCCCTGTTAAACAGTCAGAGCTGTTCGAGACTGCTATCTCTGACAAGGCTGCAGCTATCATCTGTGATAACGCAGGTGCAGATGCTACCGTATCAGCAGTCAAGAGAGCATATGACAATAATATTCCAACCTTCCTTATCGACCGTGAGATCAATGAACAGGGTATTGCTATAGCTCAGATTGTTGCCAACAACTATCAGGGTGCAAAGGGGGCTGCTGAAGTATTCGTTGAGGAAATGGAAGAAGAGGGTGAGTATGCTGAGTTATTCGGTATTGACTCAGATACCAACGCCAAGACCAGATCAACAGCTTTCCATGAGGTTATCGACCAGTACCCAGATATGAAGATGGTCGCAGTTCAGACTGCAAACTGGGATCAGAACCTTGCATACTCAAAGATGGAGACCATCCTTCAGTCATATCCAAATCTTAAGGGTGTTATTTCAGGTAACGACAACATGGCAGTCGGCGCTGCAGCAGCAATCAAGGCAGCTGGCAAGACCCTGAAGATCATTGGTGTTGACGGCTCTAATGATGCTCGAGATGAAATCCTCTCAGGAAACATGACTGCAACAGCTATGCAGCCTGCAGCATTAATTGCTGAAATGGCTGTAAGACAGGCAGATCAGTACCTCAAGACTGGTACAACAGGTAAGAGTGAAAAACAGCTTATCGACTGTATCATTATCACAAAAGACAACGCTAAAAAGCTGAATAACTTCTCTTTAGGCAAATAATAGCAAACCTCGCGCCACACCATGTGTGGCGCAAATTAACGTATCAATAAGCATCATGCCTTTTGTTAGGCACAGGTATTTTTTATCCTTAAAAAGGAGAACAATATGACCAAGGGCCGAATTATAGCTGCAGTATTAGCATTTCTTGTAATTCTCTATGCAGCTCTTACAGTGACTGTAGTAAAAGAAGGTCAGGAAGCAACATTAACCGGCGAAGTAGCCTTTGACCCTACTACAGTTGCCACCAATTTCTGGAAAGAAAAGTCAGCAGACTATTTTGAAAAGAGTGCTGTAGATTTAGTTGCCCTGTTAACAGAGGCAAACGGTGACTTAGCTTCAGTTGCCGGCAAGTACGGTCACTACTCAATGGGAGATCAGGGTGAACTCTCA
The DNA here is from genome assembly GCA_051891035.1 of Succinivibrio sp. Classification (GTDB taxonomy): domain Bacteria; phylum Pseudomonadota; class Gammaproteobacteria; order Enterobacterales; family Succinivibrionaceae; genus Succinivibrio. Next base: position 9,257 of record JBJFET010000157.1, read on the forward strand.
TTTATCGTAAAAGGTTCTGGAACAATCACATCAGTAAAGAACAAGCTACGTTCAGGTTACTTTGTAATTGAGGTTGACGGAAACACCTCTGATGTAAAAACAAGATTGCAGATTGGACCTGTATTCAAAGGATCTGCTGTTAGAGATTCAATCAGTTTAATTAGCTATAAGGATTATAAGAATCAAATCGAGTGGGCTCAGGTTTCTGTTGCATTCCATGATCTGATCTGTAAAGAAATTATCAATAATCTTGATATGACCACTCTTGAAGGCAAGCAGGTAGATTTTATCGGCTGCTTTACCGTAAACAGAGCCGATCTGCTTCAGATAACCCCTGTAAAACTTACTGTAAAGTAACAGGAGAGTGTTATGAATACAGAAAACGAAGAGATTTATTTACACGCCGAAAAGATAGACAAGATCTATCCTGGTACCAAGGCTCTTGATCAGGTGTCCTTCGATATCAAGCGTGGAAAGGTTAATGTTCTTATTGGAGAGAACGGTGCAGGTAAATCAACCCTGATGCGTATCATTGCAGGTATTGAGAAACAATCTGCAGGTAAGCTGTATCTTCAGGGAAAAGAGGTGGAATTCAATTCTACCGTTGATGCCAGAGCACAGGGTATTGCCATTATTCATCAGGAACTGTGCCTGTTTCCTAATATGACAGTTTTCCAGAATCTGTTTATGGCATCAGAAAGAACCAAAGGCGGTGTATTGGATGATGCTGAGCACAGAAAGCTTGCAAAACAGGTTTTAGAGCGCCTGAACTACCCTATCGATCCTGACACTATGGTTGGTGATCTGAGAGTGGGTCAGCAGCAGATGATTGAGATTGCCAGAAATCTTTTAATTCCTAATCTGAAGATCCTCATCATGGATGAGCCTACCTCTTCACTTTCAGAACAGGAAGTGGATGTTCTTTTCAACATTATGAGAGAGCTTACTGCTACAGGAATTTCAATTGTATACATCTCTCACAGACTCGAAGAGTTAATGAGAATCGGTGACTATGTAACTATCTTCCGTGATGGAAAACTGGTTGCAGATGCTCCTGTAAAGACTATCGATGTCCCTTGGATTGTAAAGCAGATGGTCGGTGAGGGTAAGAGCTATCCAAAAAGAGAAAGCGCTGTCGACTGGAACAAGGTTGAGAACGTGCTTGAGGTTAAAAACCTGTCTCTTCCAAAGAACGGAGGCGGTTATCTTCTAAATGATGTTTCCTTCAGTCTGCACAAGGGAGAGATTTTGGGCATCTACGGTCTTCTGGGTGCCGGAAGAACGGAGATTTTCGAATGCATCATGGGAATGAGACCTACTCATACAGGTGAGATTATTCTCAACGGCTCAAAGATTGAAGTCAAATCAGTTGCAGATCAGATCAGTAACGGTTTTGCCTGGCTTCCTGAGGACAGACAGAGAGATGGTCTGGTTCAGACAATGAGTATTGCCAAGAACATTGCGCTGTCAAATATCGGTAAATACATCAATCCTGCAGGTCTTATTGACAGCAAGAAGGAAGATGCTGCCGAAGCTGAAATGATTAGAGATGTTCACATCAAGGTAGCAGATAAGGAACTCCCTATCCTGTCACTGTCAGGTGGTAATCAGCAGAAGGTTGTTTTTGCAAAAGGCGCTCTGACCGACCCTCAGATTATGTTGCTGGATGAACCTTCAAGAGGTATTGATATTGGCGCTAAGACTGAAATCTTCCACCTGATTTATCAGTATGCAAAGCGAGGTGTCTCTTTACTGGTTGTTTCTTCAGAGCTTGAGGAAATTATCGCTATTGCTGACCGAATTATTGTTCTGTCAAACGGCATCAAGACAGCAGAGCTGACAGGAGATGATATTACTCAGGACAATCTGGTAAAAGCTTCATACATGGGCCATAAGGCAAACTAAGGTATTTGGAGATATTAATTATGAACAAGAATGATGTAATCATGACTATCCTTAAGGGCCGTACCTTAATTGTGCTGACCCTGCTTGTAATTTTCTTCTCTTTGGCAAGTGAATCCTTCTTTACAAGTCAGTCACTGCTGCTTATTGCAAAGCACGTTGCTCTGTACGGTATTTTAGGTATCGGTATGACCTATGTACTGGTTACAGGCGGTATTGACCTGTCTGTAGGTTCAGTTGTTGGCCTGTCTGGCATGATTGCCGGTCTGCTTATCAATCACGGCTTTACAATTTTCGGATATACCTTTTACTTCTCAGTACCTGTAATTGTTCTGATAGCCATTGCAATTGGTGTAATCGTAGGTGCCATAAACGGTCTTATCATTACCAAATTTGCCGTAGCTCCTTTTATCGCAACACTGGGTATGATGTATGTTGCAAGAGGTGCCGCTAACCTTACCTCAAACGGTGCAACCTTCCCTAACCTTGTTGGTAAGGAGGCTCTTGGCAACACAGGTTTTGAAATCTTCGGCCGTGATATTGCAGGTTTCCCAGTTGCTGTAATCATCCTCATTATCATTGCAATCATAGCTGCTGTAATTCTGCGCAAGACTCCATTTGGCTGGCATATCCTTGCTATCGGCGGCAATGAGCGCGCAGCAAAGCTCTCAGGTGTCCATGTTGATAACGACAAAATCCTTGTTTATATGTTCTCAGGTGCCTGCGCAGCCGTAGTAGGTATCATAGCAACCTCACAGCTTGTTGCATCTCACCCAATGACCGGTAACACCTGGGAAATGAACGCTATCGCAGCAGCAGTTCTGGGTGGTACATCCCTCATGGGTGGTGTAGGAACCATTGTTGGAACCGTAATTGGTGCTTTCATTATCGGTGTTATCTCTGATGGTATGGTTATGTGTGGCGTATCTGAGTTCTGGCAGATGATTATCAAAGGTCTTGTAATTGTACTTGCAGTTATCATCGATCAGTACCAGCGCGCTCTTCAGGCCCGTATGGCACTTCAGGCCCGTAACGAGAACAAGTAGAGAGGATTGAAAGATGTTTTTCAGATCAAAAGGCGATCCGATTCTTGCTCCGCTAAGTGGTGAAGTAATTGAGATTTCAGATGTGCAGAGTCCTATCTTTGCAGGAAAGGTTGTAGGAGATGGAGTTGCTATTGTTCCAACAGACAGCATAGCTAAATCTCCTGTATCAGGTGTGGTTTCATTCATTGGAGATCAGAAGCATTCATATGGAATCACATCATACGATGGAGTTGAGATCCTTATCCATCTTGGAATAGGAACAGTAGCCTTAAACGGAGAAGGATTTGAAAGCCTTGTCCAGAAGGGAGAACAGGTAGTAGCCGGTCAGCCAATCTGCCAGGTTGACTGGGATCTTATAAAGAGCAGAAACATGGATGTGACATCCCCTGTGATTATTACTTCAAGTTCTATGGAGAACGTAAAGAGGCTGACTATTACACAGGGAAAGTGTCAATCAGGTGTTACTGTCTGCATGAGATATGTAAACAAATAGATTTGGCAAGAGCATTCTTATAGGGGAATAAACATGGTAGCAAAAATCAGATTAGGATTCGTTCCAACAAGAAGAAGTGTATTTAGTGCTCCTGATGCCCTAAAGTACAGAGATTTAACCGCTCAGAGACTGACCGAACTTGGTGTGGATTTTGTTGATATTAAAGATATCAATCCTGAAGGTCTGCTGTTTGCAGATGAGGATGTCCATAAGATTGCAGCCAAGTTCAGACAGGAAAAGGTTGACGGTATTATTCTTGCACACTGCAATTTCGGTACAGAATACGTATGTGCAAGACTGGCAAAGGAACTCAATCTTCCGGTACTGTTGTGGGGACCTTTGGATGAGCGTCCTCTGCCAAACGGCAGAAGACTTCGCGATACCCAGTGCGGTCTGTTTGCAACAGGAAAGGTTCTAAGACGTTTTCAGGTCAAGTTTACCTATCTGACAAACTGCCGTCTGTCTGATCCTGTTTTTGAAAGAGGTATTCATGATTTTGAGGCAGTATGTAATGTCGTAAAAACCTTCAGAAACATCAGAATTCTTCAGATGGGGCCTCGTCCTTTTGATTTCTGGACAACCATGTGCAATGAAGGAGAGTTACTGGAAAAATTCAATATTCAGCTCTCTCCTGTTCCTCTGCCAGAGCTTATTGCCGAGGTTAGAAGGATTCAGAAGAATGAAGAGGCAAAAGAGGAGCTTGAGTTCCTGCAGGACAATACTGTAGTAAAGATTTCTCAGAATAAGGTTTCAACAGTGGCCGCTCTGGCTAAGGCTATGAAGAACCTTGTTGACAAGTATGGCTGTCAGGCAGGTGCAATTCAGTGCTGGACTGCTCTTCAGGGAGAGCTTGGCATTATGCCTTGTGCTGCAAACGCTATCCTTAATGATATGGGTATCCCTGTTGTATGTGAAACTGATATTCACGGTGCCATTACCTCTCTGATTTCAGAGGCTGCAGTGATGAAAAGATCAAGAAGCTTCTTTGCTGACTGGACTGTACGCCATCCTGATAATCCAAACGGAGAGTTACTGCAGCACTGTGGTCCATGGCCATTCTCAGTTGCCAAATCAAAGCCAGAACTGACATGCCCTATCGCATTTACAGATGAAGGTTCTCTTTCTGCAGAGGCAAAACCAGGTGACAAACTGACTCTGACCCGTTTTGATGGTGACAATGGTGAGTATTCTCTTCTTCTTGGAAACGCCAAAACAGTGGATGGTCCAAACATTCTTGGAACATATATGTGGATTGAGGTTGACAATATCAAGCGTCTTGAGGAGAAGATTGTAACCGGTCCTTATATTCATCACTGCGTCGGTGTATATGAAGATGTTGTTCCTGTTCTCTATGAGGCATGCAAGTACATTGGTATCAAGGCAGATCTCTACGATCCAATCGAAGAACAGGTCAAGGCATATTTACGTGGAGAATAGTTATGAAAGAGTTAAAGAAACTGGCTTATAAGTTGCGCCAAGACGTCGTAGATATGATTGTTAACGGCAAGGGTGGACATATCGGTGGTGATATGTCTGTTATGGATACTCTGGTTACTCTGTACTTTAAGGAGATGAACATCTCTGTAGAGAATTTTGCAACAAAGGATCATGACCATTTCATTATGAGTAAGGGGCACTCTGTAGAGTCTCTGTATGCCGTGCTTGCTCAGAAGGGATTTTTCCCTACAGAGAAGCTGTTAAAAGAATTCAGTCAGTTTGGCTCCCTGTTTATCGGACACCCAAACAATAAGCTTCCTGGTATTGAAATGAATTCTGGTGCGCTGGGGCATGGTCTTCCAGTTGCTGTAGGCATGGCCATTGCTGAAAAGATGAACAAGAGCTCAAACCGAGTTTATGTAGTAATGGGTGACGGTGAACTTGCTGAAGGCTCAGTATGGGAAGGTGCCATGTCAGGTGCACACTACAGACTGGATAATCTGTGTGCTGTTATTGACAGAAACAGGCTACAGATATCCGGTGGTACCGAAGAAGTTATGGCTCTTGATGATCTTCACAGAAAGTGGGAATCATTCGGCTGGCATGTAATCAATGTTGAAGATGGCAATGATATTGAACAGCTTTGCAGAGCATTTGAAGAGGCAAGAATGGTAAAGGGAAAACCTAGCGTTCTGATTGCAAACACCATTAAAGGAAAAGGTTCTTCGGTAATGGAAAACAAGGCAGGATGGCATCACCATGTTCCAAATGCCGAAGAATACGAGCAGATTAAGAAAGATTTAGCTAAAAACGCTCTGGAGGACTGATTATGACAAATATCGCTAACAAACAGATGATCTGTGATGTTCTCATGGAAGCAGCTAAAACAGATAAGGATATTGTTGTTTTATGTTCTGATTCAAGAGGCAGTGCCTCGGCAACGCCTTTTGCAAATGCATACCCTGAGCAGTTTGTGGAGGTTGGTATTGCAGAGCAGGATCTGGTCGGTATTGCTGCTGGCATGGCTCGTTGCGGAAAAAGGACATTTCCTATGTCACCTGCCTGCTTTATAGCAGCCCGTTCATATGAACAGTGCAAGGTTGATGTGGCATATTCCCATACCAACGTAAAGCTTATCGGTATTTCAGGTGGTGTAAGCTATGGTGCTCTGGGTATGAGTCATCATTCAGCACAGGATATTGCCTGTATGAGCTCAATTCCTGGAATGCGTGTATATCTGCCATCTGACTGCTATCAGACCAGAAAGCTTATGGAAGTTCTTGTTAAGGATAACGAGCCTGCCTATATTCGAGTTGGAAGAAATGCCGTAGATCCTGTCTATGACGAGAACAACGTTCCATTTGAGATGGATAAGGCGACCTGGGTGTGCAAAGGAACAGATGTGGCTATTGTAGCCTGCGGCGAGATGGTTCTCTATGCAAAACAGGCAGCTCAGATCTTAAAGGAGAAGGGAATCAGCGCAACGGTTCTTGATATGTACTGCATCAAGCCTCTTGATAAGGATGCGATAATAGAAGCAGCCAGATCTGCCAAGGTAGTGATCTCCGTTGAAGAGCATTCTCCTATAGGAGGATTAGGTTCAATGGTGGCTCAGGTGGTATCTGAGAACTGTCCTGTAAAGTGCATAACTCTAGCTCTGCCTGACAGTCCTGTTATAACAGGTAATTCAAAGCAGGTCTTTGAGTATTATCACCTGACCGGCGAAGGTATCGCTTCAGTTGCTGAGGAATCATTAAATGGCAAGTGATCAGCTGATTCTTGGTATTGATCAGAGTACGCAGGGTACTAAAGCCCTGCTCTTTGATGCTACAGGAAAATTGATTGATATTGAGACTATTGCTCACAGACAGATAATTAACGATCTGGGATATGTTGAGCATGATCTCAATGAAATCGGAACAAATGTCATCAAGATTGTAAAAGCCCTTGTGGATAAGGATGCAAGGCGCAAGAGTGCAATTGCGGCTGTCGGAATATCCGTTCAGAGAGAAACTGTTGGAGCCTGGAGAAAGTCTACTCTTGAACCTCTGTACAACGCAATTGTCTGGCAGTGTGCCAGAGGTGCTGCCTTTGTTGAAACACAGGAGGTAAAGTCAAAAGCTTCTAGGATAAGAGCAGTAACCGGCCTTGAATTATCCGAGTACTTCTCAGCGGCAAAAATCACCTGGCTTGTGGATAATGTTCCTCAAGTAAGACAGGCTGCCAAAGAGAATGATCTGGCTATAGGCAATATTGATGCTTTCTTAATCTCTTTCTTAACAAAAGGCAGAAGCTTTTATACAGAACCTTCAAATGCTTCAAGAACTCAGCTTATGGATATCAGATCCCTTAAGTGGTCTGAAGAACTGTGTGATATTTTTAGGGTTCCTGTTAAGGCTTTACCTGAAATAATAGACTCAGACAGTGACTTTGGCTGTACTTCATTTTATGGAGTTCTTGATAATGAAGTTCCTATAAGAGCAGCCATAGGTGATTCTCAGGGAGCCCTGTTCGGTCACGGATGTCTGAATAGCGGTCAGGTCAAGACAACGTATGGAACAGGATCATCAATTATGATGAATTCCGGTTCTGAAGTTTCAGAGTGCAAGAGAGGTATTGTAAATTCTGTAGGCTGGAGGAGACAGGGCAAAACAACATATGTTCTTGAGGGTAACATAAACTATTCGGCAGGCATTATCAGCTATCTTAAGGATGATATGAAGCTTATCAGCTCTCCTTCTGAGACTGAAGAACTGGCCCGCAGCTCAAATCCTCATGACAGATGCTATTTTGTACCGGCTCTATCTGGTTTGGGGGCTCCATATTTCAATGGAAAGGTTCGCGGTTGCATTCTAGGAATGAGCCGTGTGACAGGTAAAAACGAGATAGTGAGGGCTGCACTTGATTCAATAGCATATCAGGTAACTGATGTCCTTGAATTGATCTGCAGTTCATCACAGGTGCCTATTAGCGAACTTAACGTGGATGGCGGTGCCACAAAGAATGGATACCTAATGCAGATTCAGTCGGATCTTTCCAATCTGCCAGTTAAGGTTCCATCTCAGGCAGAGCTGTCAGGAACTGGAGCTGCATATATGGCGGGAATTGCCTGCGGCCTTTACGATGAGTCCATTCTTGAGAATGAAAATGTACAGGCCGTATATACTCCTTCATGTGCAGAATCAGTTCGTAAAAGTATGGTAGAGGGGTGGCATAAGGCTGTAAAGACGGCTATCGCCTATTCAGATTAGAATTCCTGGTTTTGATGTTATTGATGCTTTGTGCATATTGAGCGCAGATCGGATGCTTGTCTTATCTGCGCATTTTTTTTATTTGGCCTCATTTACACTTCTGATGAGAATAAGTGCCAGAAGAATCGAAGGAAAAATGAAAGCAGAGAGTGCATATTCAAGACCGATATAATCTCCAAGCAGTCCTATCAGAACAGAGATGGCATACCCAATGCCAAAGGTAAACCCCAGCATCATAGAAGTTGCAAAAGAATCAGCATTAGGAAGCAGCCTCTGAGCCCATACAATGGCAGGAGGTGTTGAGGCATACAGACCGATACCGGCAAGAAAAATACTGATGTATGAAACAGCCGAGTCATCAGCTTTACTCATAAAGATGATCATCATGATTATGGTTAAAAGGTATGATGATGAGATAAGAGTTTTTAGTCTGAATTTTGAGGCGATTACACCAACAATAAGGCCACCGGCTGCAGTTCCTATAAGCAGAGTCATCAGTACTGACGAGGCTGAAATTGAGCTGATGCCTTTTGCTGTAAACATTAGAGGGATATAAAGTACCAGAGCACAGTAGCAGACAGCTCTAAGACCTATGGACAGAACCAGTTTTATAAAATCGCTGTTGTGAAGAACAGCTGACAGAGTGATTGTCTCAGATGTGCTTTTTGAAACTGGTTTTATATACATCTTCTGTCTGATGATAATCATGGTAAAGATTACAGGAAGAGCACAAAGGTAGATAAGCTGTTCCAAAGAGAAATACTCAAGGTATACAGCTGTCGCAAAGGGAGCTACAGCAAAGCCGATATTTCCTCCTAATATGAATATGCTAGTTGCAAGTACCTCTTTTCCTTTTGGAGTTACGGAAGGAACAATGCCTCCTGCAATCGGATGAAATCCAGATGAGCATATACCAGACAGGAGAATGATAATCGTCAGTACAAGAACATTACTGCAAAGTCCGACAGAACTTGCAAGAATTCCTCCTAGCAGTACGGACAGAGGAAGAATGAATCCAAGATTTCTCTTGTCAGCCATCAGTCCGATTGGAGCCTGCAGCAGTGAGGCTGTGATCTGAAAAATCATGTAGAGCATGCCGCACTGCGAATATGAAAAGCCGAATTTCAGGGATAGCAGCGGTAGCAACACAGGCAGCAGGTTACAGTAGAAGTCACCTACAAAATGAGCTCCGCTTGCAACAAAAATGTTTCCCCATCCTCTCTTGGGAAATCTTGTATCGTATAAGACTGTCATTGTGAATTACTGAGAGTTCTTGTGAAGAATTGTCAGAAGCTCCTCTTTTGAGAATTCATATGTTGTACCGCAGTGCTGGCAGGTCATTGAGGTTCTGCCATCCTTTTCAATCAGATCTTTAAGTTCCTGAGGGCTGATCTTTGACAGCGCATTCTCGCATCTTGCCTTTGAGCATAGGCACCTGAACAGGACTTCCTGCTGAGAGAAAACCTTGACATCCTCATGTGCAAACAGTCGGCTGAGAGTTTCATCAAGAGCAAGAGTGTACAGCTCCTGTTCAGTTATAGTGTCAGTCAGAATGCTAAGATGCTCAAGTGACTGAGTGTTATCTCTGATTTCAGGAATAATCTGTAAAAGAATGCCTCCTGCAAACCCGGCCTTTACGTTGCTCCTTATAAAGAAATTCGTTGGCAGCTGCTGAGATTCCTTAAAGTAATCCTCTAATGTGGCACTGATTGATTTGGTATTGATGGCAACAATTCCTTGCCATTTCTGACCATTCTTTGGAAAGACAGAAATTACAAGCACACTGTCTTTTGAGCACAGTTCCTCTAAAGATGTGTCATCTTTGACCTCGCATCCTTCTTTTATGGCTGCAGAACCGTAAAATGAAAGATCCTGTCTTATATTGATCAGTGCATATTTCAGGGGAGATGAATTACCTCCTCTTAACTGCACCATGATTTCTGATCCGTCTTTTAAAGTTGCAGCCATCAGTACAGAGGCCACAGACATCTCCATCATTATTTTCTTGATGCATTGAGGGTAATAGTCATGAAGAAGATGCTCAAATGGAGTAGTGAGTTTTACAATCTCTCCTCTTACTCCATGATTATCAAATATAAATCTTTCAATCTTGTTGCAATCTGAAGGCTGCATAGCTGTTACCATCCGTACTTAATATTGATTAGAGTCCTTCTTTCCTTCTTGTTTGGCTTTTCCTCAGGGTGAGGTGCAAGGAGGGCATTTATTCTTATCTGTTCTAGCTGTTTTTCTCTTGATCTGATACTCTCCTGAGTCTCTTCGTACAGCAGCATTGCCTGCTGCGCTGGGCCTCTTTGGTCAGATATTTTTAAAATAACCACCTCTTTTCTGAGATTTCCCTGCAGAAGTTTTACTACTGCTCCTGTTTCAACAATTCTAGAAGGCTTTGCTTTTACGCCGTTGTAATCAACTTTTCCACCCTCAATCATTGCTCTTGCGATGCTTCTGGTCTTGTAAAATCTGGCTGCCCATAGCCATTTGTCCAGTCTGACATCAGTTTGTGCATTATTTTTAGGCATTAATTACCTTCTTTAAGAGGATTGAGAAAAAAAACTATTCAAGTGATAAAGTATACCAATGAATTACAGAAAATAGGCGGTAACGATGGATCTTTCTTTATTAAACAGGGAGCCTCCTGTAGTAAAGGCAAAAAGAAGAGAAAAGGTTTCAAACCTTTTTACAGTGGAATCTCTTGATCTGCAGTTCTCAAATAACAAACTGGTTACATACGAAAGAATAGCAGGTGGCAACGGTGCCATACTAGCAGTGCCTTTTGACGGCAGACATTTTTACCTGACAAGCGAGTATGGCTGTGGCTTTGAGCGGTATGAGCTTGGTTTTGTAAAAGGCAAGATTGATACTAATGAAAGTCCAAAAGAGGCATGCGACAGGGAGCTTAAAGAGGAAATAGGCTTTGGTGCAAGAACAATCAGAACTCTCAAAAATGAGATGACCATTGCTCCTGGCATGATCCAGTTAAAGATGTATACCTTCCTATGTACTGATTTATATCAGATGCAGCTGGATGGTGATGAACCTGAACCTATCGGTATTGTGAAAGTAACACCAAAAGAGGCAAAAGAGCTGATTTTTGACAGAGATTCTCCTCTGACAGAGGCCAGAGCCATAGCATCACTGACTCTGTCAATGAACCTTTTGGGAATGCTTTAGCAACTATTGGCGTTTTTTTTATTAACAACTGAAAAATTTGTATATATTTGTGGCAGAATTATCATTCCTAGCAAAGATTAATCTTAATTGTTTAAAAGTTGTTTGCTAGCAGGATAATCTGTTTTTTTTTATTAACACTAATTGCTAAGCATTTTGCCTAGCACATCGCATGGGAGCTTGTGATGCGTCATTTATTAACTGGCTTTGAATTTAGCCAAGACGAGTATTTGGACATTTTAGAAACAGCCTCTTCAATGAAGAAAGAGCCTTCAAAGTACAGTCAGGTTCTTGCAGGTCGGAGTGGCGCTATCATGTTCGAAAAGCCTTCCTTGAGAACAAGAACAACTTTTGAACTTGCCTTTTACCGTCTGGGTGGACATGGTGTTTACCTCGATCTTCAGAATGGTGAATTGGGAAAGAGAGAAACTATTGCCGATTACTCACGCAATCTATGTCGCTGGGTAGACTGTCTTGTGGGTAGAGTATTTGCTCAGAGCACTCTTGAGGAACTGGCAAAGTATGGTTCAGTTCCTGTTGTTAACGCTCTGTCGGATCTGTATCATCCTGCTCAGGCAATGGCAGATTACATGACCATCAAAGAGCACCTCGGTAAAATCAAGGGTGTAAAGGTGGCCTATGTGGGTGATGGTAACAATGTAACTAACTCTCTGTTTGTTGCTGGCGCAATTCTAGGTGCAAATGTTACCTGTTTCTGCCCTGAAAACTGTTCTCCTGATGCTGCAGTATTTATCAAGGCAAATGAGATTGCAAAAAAGAATGGGTGCACTCTCTCTGTAGAGACTGATATCAGCAAATTAAAAGATTTTGATGTTGTTTATACTGATACCTGGGTTTCAATGGGTGACAATACTCCTCTTGATACCGTAAGGAAGAAGTATATGCCTTATCAGGTTAACAGTGCTTTGGTTGAGCAGTCTGGTGCTCAGATTGTAATGCACTGCTTGCCTGCACACAGAGGTTATGAAATTACTGATGAGGTAATGGATGGTCCTAAGTCTGTTGTATTTGATGAGGCAGAGAACCGTTTACATATTCATATGGCAGTACTTGCCAAACTAATTAATGCTTAATCACTGAGGATATAAAGCAATGTTAAAACACGAAAACAAGCACTACAAGAAAGTAGTATTAGCATATTCTGGTGGTCTTGACACTTCTACTATTGTGCCTTGGCTTAAAGAAAACTACGGCGATTGCGAAGTAATCTGTTTCGTAGCTGACGTAGGTCAGGAGAGAGAAGATCTTGACGGTATCGAGCAGAAAGCTATTGCTTCTGGTGCCAGCAAGTGCGTTGTAAAGGATTTACGTGAAGATTTCGTAAAAGACTATGTTTTCGAAATGATGAAGACTGGTGCTTTATACGAGGGTGAGTATTTATTAGGTACTGCTATTGCCCGTCCTATCATTGCAAAGGCAATGGTTGAGTGTGCTTTGGCTGAAGGTGCAGATGCTATTGCTCACGGCGCCACCGGCAAGGGAAATGATCAGGTTCGTTTTGAATCAGCAGTAGCTGCTTTAGCTCCTGAGCTTGATGTTATTGCTCCATGGCGAATCTGGGATATGCAGTCAAGAGAAGAGTTGTTAGCTTACTGTGCTGCACACAATGTTCCATGCAAGGCTACTCTCAAGAAGATTTACAGCCGCGATGCAAACTGCCTCCACATCTCAACTGAGGGTGGTGAGCTTGAGAATACCTGGAATGCTCCTTCAGAGAATGTATGGGTATGGACAACCGATCCTGAGAAGGCTCCAGATACTCCAGAGACCTTTGAGTTAACCATCAGCAAGGGTATCGTAACTGAGATCAATGGTAAGGCTTATACCCCATTTGAGATTATCACCAAGTTAAACGAGATTGGTGCAAAGCACGGTGTTGGTCGTATCGACATCACTGAAAACCGTCTTGTTGGTATGAAGTCACGTGGCTGCTATGAGACCCCAGGTGGCACCATTATCTACAAGGCAATTCGTGGTATTGAACAGCTGGTTCTTGATAAGGCAACCCGCGTATTCCGTGAGCACCTTGCTGTTGAATTTGCTCAGTTAGTATATGATGGCCGCTGGTTTACCCGTCTTCGCGAGATCATTCTTGCAGCTGCAGACAATATCTCAAAAGATGTTAACGGTAAAGTTGTTATCAAGCTGTACAAGGGCAATATTGAAGTAATCCAGAAGGATTCTCCAAACAGCCTCTTCAACTTTGATTTCGTAACCTTTGGCGCTGATGACGTTTACAGTCAGGCTGATGCTGACGGCTTTATCCGTCTGTACTCACTGCCAAGCAGAATCCGTGCTATCAATGAGAAGTCAAAGAAATAATCAGCTATTTCTAGGTTGAGTTTCAAAGGAGATCTCTTGTAAAAGAGATCTCTTTTCTTTTGCATAGATTAGATGATTTGAGCAAACTCTTTGACTGAAATTCGAGCCTTATCAAATCTGTTTTCATCTCCCTCCAGATCGGTATAACCTACAGCAAGAATATTCACCGGTTCATAATTATCCGGAATATTGAACTCCTGCTTAATGACATCCTTTTTGAAATAGCAGATCCAGACCGATCCTAGGTTCTCATCGGTTGCCTGAAGCATCATGTGTGTTGTAACAATGGATGCGTCAATGTCAGTACAGCGTTTGCCATCAAAAGGGCGTTTCCAGGTTCTGTTTGTATCGCTTAGTACCAGAAAGGCTAGCGGTGCATTATAGGTGTTTGCTCCCTTATTGAGTTTTGCCAAAGCTTGTTCTGACTGGATAACAAGTACTCTGCATGGCTGAAAGTTTGCTGCTGTAGGTGCAATTCTGCCTGCTTCAAGTATTCTTGATAAAACATCATCAGGTATTTTTCTGTCAGTATAGCTACGGACAGAGAAGCGCTTTTTTGCTGTATCTAAAGTTGCCATATAAAATCTCCAGAAATGATCGTGCCTACAATATAAATTGATACCAGATAATTCTCAAGAATGCACTTTTTTGTAATATACTATCTAAAAAGAAAGTATAGATAAACAAAGGATTTTTCATGAGCTGTTCGTTAGAGCAAAAGTATAACTGTCCTGTAGAAGCGACTCTCGATGTTATTGGTGGTAAATACAAGGCGATTATTATTTTTCACCTAAAGTCAGGCACGTTAAGATATTCTCAGATAAAACGAAAATTCAGCAGAATCACTGATAAGATGCTTGCATCTCAGCTAAAAGAGCTAGAGTGCGATGGACTTATAAGCAAAAAGATCTATGCAGTCATACCGCCAAAGACAGAGTACAGTCTGACTAAAAGAGGTCATGAGTGTTCGGAAATCATAGATGCAATGTGCAGATTCGGCGAAACTCTTATCGGCGGATAACAGATCTTTTGGTACTGAAAACTCAAGCAACTCCGGACAGCGTGTTTAGTATCCTACTGTTATCAAAGAAATATGGGTCATACTGCCATATAATCATCCTTATCAGAGTAATCAATTAATAATCATCAAAAAATGGGATAAAAATATGGCAGATATCAGCTCTAAAGATCTGGTCAGAGTTTTTAATGACACACTTGG
>JBJFET010000158.1:0-5266 GCA_051891035.1 Succinivibrio sp.
AAGTTAGGCGATATTGGTAGTACTTTTACAGGATTATCAGGAAAAACAAAAGATGACTTTGGTCATGGAGAAGCAAAATTTGTTACATACCTAAACATTTTTAATAACCCAATTGCAGATCCAAATCTTCTTGAAAGTGTAGAAATTGATAAAAAACAAAATGAAGTTAATTATGGGGATATTTTCTTTACAACTTCATCAGAAACTCCTGAAGAAGTTGGAATGTCATCGATTTGGCTTAAAAATCAACAAAATGTGTATTTAAATAGTTTTTGTTTCGGTTATCGCCCAAAAATTGAATTGGATCCTTATTTCATTGCTTTCAATTTAAGATCTGATCCAATCAGAAAACAATTCACTTTTCTAGCACAGGGAATATCTAGGTTTAACATTTCTAAAAATAAAGTTATGGAAATGATAATCAACCTACCAAGTAAAGAAGAGCAAAAGAAGATTGGCTTGTTTTTTAAGCAGCTAGAAAACTCTATTACCCTTCAGCAGCGTCAGCATAATAGGCTCAATAGAAACAAAATTAAGGAGAATAAAATATGAATATTTTACTATTTTATGAATACTACGAAAAATGGATTTCAATTTATAAGGATGGGGCTATAAGAAAAGTGACATTAGATAAATACAAAATGACACTCCAATGGCTAAAAAAACTAATTCCCACTGTACACGTTGATGAAATGACAAGGATTGTCTACCAAAAGTTGTTAAATGACTATGCAGAAGTTCATGAAAAGCAAACAACAATGGATTTCCACCACCAACTTAAGGGGGCAATAATGGATGCTTTAGACGATGGTCTGATTGCTCATGACCCTACAAGGAAAGCTATCATCAAAGGTAAGGTTTCAAGGACCAAAAAGCCTAAATTTCTTAGTCAGTTCGAATTACATTCTTTACTAGCGTCGTTAGTTCTTGGTAAATCAATAAATTATGAATGGTTAATCCAACTGATTGCAAAAACAGGCTTGCGTTTTTCTGAAGCTGTCGCTTTAACACCAAAAGATTTCGATTTTGCTCATCAGCTTCTTTCTATCGATAAAACATGGGATTACAAAGGAAATGGAGGATTTCTCCCAACAAAAAACAAATCGTCTGTTAGAAAGATCCAGATCGATTGGCAAACAATAGTCCAGTTTTCTGAATTGCTTAAAGGTCTTCCCGAAGATAAGCCGATCTTTGTCAAAGATGGAGAAAAGCTCTACAATTCTACTGTAAATGATCTTTTAGCGCGAAAATGCAAGTTGGCAAATGTGCCTGTCATATCAATTCATGGGCTTAGACATACTCATGCATCTTTGCTACTATTTGCAGGAGTATCCATAGCTAGTGTCGCTAGAAGATTGGGGCACGCTAGTATGAATACTACACAGAAAACATATCTACATATTATTCAAGAGCTTGAAAATAAGGATGTAGATATTGTTATGAGATCTTTAGCAGGTCTTTAATTGGGTATTATTATGTCTGATGCTGCTTTATCGCCTTAATAAAGGGAGGATCTCTTGCTCTATCATTTCGATTGCCAACTGTTTTACAACTTTGTTGTATCGAATCTTAGACATTTCTCCCCCATTTTCTTTGTATTTTGAATAATCTGTCTGTAATTCAACATACCCTTCTTTATAATACTTGGCTGAATACACTAGATCGTTTAATGACACATTCCATGTATCTGCAAAAGAGCTAAGCTTATTATTTATTATCTCATCAACTTTTTCATTTATAAGATATAAAGCTTTCTTCCCTTTAAACGACTCAGGATTTGCTTTTAAGGCATTCCATATTCCTAAAACAACTTCACCAAGTTTTGGATTCATTTTTGTCAGTTTTGAAATGTACTTATCAATTGAAGGATCATTGATTTGACCAAATCCTGAAGGCCCATCTCCTTTATCAATGTATTTCTGAATCAAGCTAACAAGATAATTGTAATCAACAATTACTGGATCTTTAGATTCCAATCTGTACTCTATATCAAAATCCAGAACCTCATTATCTGGCTTTTTGATAAATTTTAATAAATTATTATACATTCCTGTGTATCGTTCCATATCTGACTTTGTTATTTCAAAACCAGATATGCTAGATACGGCTTGAGAAGATAAATCATCTTCATCGAAACTAGTAGGTTCACAGAGTATGTTCTCACAATGATCTAATCGAAGATTTTCTTTATCTGAAATGCTTTGCTCTTTACTTGAGCTCTCCTGAACAACTCCCCTTATGTCTTCGATTTCATTATCCCATTCTTCATATGTCCTCACAGCAGCAATTGCTTTGTCTAAAGCCTGAAATTTTCTGACATAGGCTCGGATATGTTCCTGTGGCGAATGTTCATTAAGATTTTGATTATTAGGATTAGCCATAAAACCAAGAAACTCCGCCATAGCATCTTGTAACCTTTTTTTACATTCTGCATAAGTAGGAGCGATGACATTACCTTTCCCTCCTGTTGCATATAAGTTTAATGCTTTTTCAAAAGCTCTGTTAAATCGCTCTGGAGTTTGGAATGTTACTATCTGGCCATATTTTTTCTCATCAATAAATATTCTATTTGTTCTTGAGAAAGCCTGAATAATACCTTGTGGGCTCATCGGTTGTCTATCTATGAACAAGGTAGATAAACAAGGCGCATCAAAACCAGTAAGCAGTCTATCAACAACAATTACAAGATCTAATTGATTATCTCTACACTGATACATTCCTTTCTTTCGAGCCAATCTATCGTTTAAATCTCTGTTATATGAAGGAATTGTTTCTATGGTAAAATTAGTACCAAACATTTTATTGTAATCATCAAGAGATTGCTTCATCTCCTCTTGATTTGCAGTTGCGCCATCTTCATTTTCTCCTACTGAATAGGTAATTGCTATTTTAGGAAAATCAGGATAAGCACTTCTTATGTGTTCTTTAATTTTACCTTCTGCAATAAATTGCTTGAATTCTTTGTAATACTTCTGCGCTATTTCTATACTACTGCAAGTTAGAATTGCTTCATAATTATCACCCTTTGATGTATGAAGCAAACGCTTTGATTTATTGATAATATAGTCAATTACCTCTGATCTATGCTTAGGATTATCATATAAATCAGTTTTCTTATATTTTTTATTGAAAGCTTTAAAACACTCATCTTCAAGTGTCAGGCTATCTAGTTCATAAGCATCTTCTTCGTGCTCTACGACGTGCAAATTCACAGCAAGTTTTATAAGTTCTGTCTTAGAGAAACCTGCAGGTGTAATCTGAAATCCTAGTACAGCACCGTCATTAAGAGCTTCCTTAATGGTGTATGAGTGAAGAATGTTGCCATATTGGTCTTCAGTTGTTCTAGCTGCCTGACCAACTTCTGCTTTTTTATTTTCCTCAAATATTGGAGTTCCTGTAAAACCAAACCACAGAGCTTTTTTTGTAGGGGTATTGAAGAACTTATCAATATCGATTTTTGCCTTTCCACTTACTGCTCTGTGACATTCATCGACAACAAAAGCGACATTTTTTTGCTTTATCTCATTTCCAATTTTGAAATAACGAGCATTCTCATCTTTTGATTCTAGCGCTCTAGTACACTTATCAAGTAAGCAATCTAGTTTTTGCCTAGTTGTTACGATAACGCAACGATCCTTACTTCGTAACTTTTGCTCCAAACTGTAAGTATTCTGAGTATCTTCAATTTTATCGCCTGTATTTTTGGCATATGATGCAAAACTAACAGAAGTCTGCTGATCAAGATCCTTTCTATCTATTAAAAATATTGATTTATCGATAGAGCTGATTTCAAGAAGGTTTCTTGTAACGTTAAATGACGTTATAGTTTTTCCAGATCCTGTTGTGTGCCAAACAAAGCCAGATTCTTTCCTAAAAGAAGCTTCTTTTACAGCTTCAATAGCATGGATCTGATAAGGTCTTAATAGAATCAGTTTTTTGGCTGCATCATCAATGACACTGTATTTTCCTACCATTAAATGAGCTTGAGGTATATTTAGCGCTTGACGAGCAAAATCTAGATAGTTAGTAACGGGATTGTTGTTTTTATCCACCCATCTTATCAAGAACTTTTCTGATAAATTATATGGATCTTCATTCGCTGCGATATATCGTGTATCTACACCATTAGACACAACAAACATTTGAACTAATCCAAAAATTCCTCTAAAGTGACCTTGGGAAATATACTTTTTTATTTGGTTAAAGCCTTCCATGAAACTATGATCTTGGTTTTTTAGCTCTATATGAATCATAGGAAAGCCATTGATTAGTAACGTCACATCAAAACGCCTATTCCTATCATTTTCAGCTGTTTTTTGACTCTGATACTGATTTATAATTTCATAGGTAGAATGTCCTGATGCAATATCTCTGTTAGAAATTGCATCGAGAAATATTTCTCCTAAAGAGGCATCATCTCGTCTTAGTGGTATTTGAGCTACTCCTCTCTCACCTGATAACCAAACAGCTGCTTTGTATGTACTTTCTGCCTTTTCGATGATAAAACTTTTAATCTGCTCTAATTCAGAATCAGTTATTGGATGACCATTTAGCTTATCCGAATTCATATTCGAAAGCTTTGTTCTTATGTTATCCCATAGATCTTCTTCAGAACGAATGTCACCCCGATAAGTCCACTGCGAATCGCCATTAGCCAACTGACTTATAAAACGACTCTCTATAGTTGATTCTAAAGTTGTCATATTTTCACCTAAATAAACATCTGCTGAAGAAAGCCTTTCTTTAACATCTTAAGAGCATCTAACTTACGTTGCTGAAGGGTAATAGTTTTATTGAGCTGGTCAAAAAATCTTCCTATTTTGAATTGCTCTTCTTTAGTAGGAACAAATATTGGCATAGAAAAAAATACTGAATCTTTTATTGAAAACCGATCTGATCTTGCACCACTGTCTCCGTTCAAATACATGAATAAGTGCCAACACGAACTCTTGAAATACCATTCAAGAAATAAATGTTCTATATCTTTTGTCCTAAACACCGTATAAAGAGGAGACATTACACCAGCACGATTTAATCTATTTCTATTTATAGGTCCTACAGGAGCTGTTGTGGAAATTCGCGGATTGTAAACAAAATCATTTTTTTCAACGACATAGTAGTTTCCTATGTTCTCTGTTGACGCTACTTTATGATCAAAGAAATCATTTTGATTAATAATTCCTTGTTCTGCTGAATTTGTAAATGTTTCGCTTACATCCAAATTTGAATTCTTTTTAGTTACCTTTTCAGCAAATTCTCCCAACTC
>JBJFET010000159.1:0-5262 GCA_051891035.1 Succinivibrio sp.
TAAATAGATTATTCAGAGACTTGTGCTTTTACCCACACTTATGCACGAAGCCTCTGTTTTTTATATTTTTTCTAATAAAAAAAGGAGTCCCCCCTGTAAGTACATCTGTAGAATATTCATTTTCAATACTTCTGGTGAGCTTTTTTAGAAAAAAGGGTTAGTAAAAGTCCTTTGAATACTCATAGTACTGGACAGCCTGTACAGTCTATTTGTGATATGATTTACACATGAATGCATCAGAACTTATAAAATTAAATTCAAAATCATTAAGTCATATTGCAAGATCACTGTATATTCTTCTTTTAAGAAACAAGGCAGAACAGAAGAAAAACATCATTGATCTTGTTGAGATTGCGGATTTTCTTTACACGGATTCTCAAAACTTTAAAACTACAGCAAGTCTTGAGATTGCTGTTTTAGTACTCGATGAACTTGAAAAAAACGGACTTATTGAAAAACAGTCAGTAAGTAACCAGGCTGAAAATAATGATATACCATGGCAGGGATGCACATTTACCCTTCCCCTATTCATACAGGACAATGACACTCTGCCTTCAGTCCCATTTAGCATGAATACCTCCTGGAGACCAGGATCAACCTTTGCTCAAAGCTGCATTCTATGTGGCCTTTCTGATCCTTCTTTTACACAGGGCGAGCTTACCGCATTCACATCCTACTGGGCAGGCCGTCATGAAATGAGAAATCAGACTGCCTGGGAGAGGGCCTTTGCCTTAAGGCTTTTAAAAAGCCGAACTGCTCTTGTAAAGAAAGCAAAAAAGACAGCTGATGAGCAGTTATCTCAAAGAAGTACTGTGTCAGATCCTGCTGCAAATGTACACATCACAAGTGAATCGGTTAAGGAGAACTGCTGTTCTGAGAGTATGAACTGTGTAGAAAATTCTCAGACGGATAGTTCTGACAGAAAGGATAACAGCGATGCTGACAGTATAAAAAATGAGCAGATACAGTTGCAGAATGAACTTAGTGCCCTATTTTCTAAAGATTAGCACAGCCTTATGTACAGATTGCATGACATTAAACTGACTGCAATTCATATAATTTATTCTGGAGAAAACACTGAGACATACAGTCTTTTTTCATAAATCATTCTGCAGTTAATACATACAGTTTAACCTAA
This sequence comes from Succinivibrio sp., assembly GCA_051891035.1. GTDB lineage: Bacteria > Pseudomonadota > Gammaproteobacteria > Enterobacterales > Succinivibrionaceae > Succinivibrio. The sequence continues at coordinate 1,139 of JBJFET010000159.1, forward strand.
CCTGGCAGGATTTCACCCGCATCTACAGGCGGTTGGGATGAACAGCTTCACAATAGTGGCTGTAGATTATATTGAATTTTACATAATACATTTTCAGTGACATCCTCCCCTACCTGTAGAGGTAGGGGCTTCCTGTTCGATAGCTCTAATGAGCTAAGCAGTGAGCTTTTACCTCACAACAGGCTATCCCCGAGTGCCCCTCGGTTGTTTTTTTATTTGATTTAGCAAAAGTCTTTTGCCTTCTTTTAGAAGATTAATCAATTAGAATAATTTACTAAACCAAATAACTCTACTGATAATATTTTACTATAATTCAATATTATTTACAGCCACTATTGTGGAGCAATTCATCCCAACCGCCTATAGAGGCGGGGGAATTCTTGCTAGATAAAGACTGAACGGAAAACATACAAAATGAATATTACATTTAGGAACAGAACTCTTAGTCTTGATACACCAAAAATCATGGGCATTCTAAATGTCACTCCAGATTCATTTTCTGATGGTGGAAAATGGAACAGACCTGATATAGCACTAAAACATGCTCAGAAGATGGTAGCCGATGGAGCTAGCATTATTGATATTGGAGGAGAATCTACAAGACCAGGTGCTACACCTGTATCTGTTGATGAGGAAATGAACAGGGTCATTCCTGCAGTTGAGCTTATAGCAAAAGAACTCGATGTAATGATTTCCATTGATACCTCACAGCCTGATGTTATGTCAGAGGCAATAAAGGCCGGAGCTCATATATGGAATGATATCAGAGCCTTAAGACTAGATGGCGCCTTAATGGCAGCCTCAGAACTTGACTGTCCTGTAATACTCATGCATATGCAGGGAAATCCTAAAACCATGCAGATTGATCCTCATTACGATGATGTGGTAGGCGAGGTTCGCGACTTCCTGCTACAAAGAACGGATGAAGCTATAAAGGCAGGCATCAGAAAAGAGAATATCATCCTTGATCTTGGCTTTGGTTTTGGCAAATCCGCTAAACACAACTACAGACTGCTCGATCACATGAGAGATTTTGTATCTCTTGGTTACCCTGTGCTCTCTGCTCTGTCCAGAAAATCAATGATTCAGGCAGCCACAAAAGTTGATGAGGCTGAAGACAGAGTATCAGGATCAGTTGCAGGAGCACTTCTGAGCATTCAGATGGGAGCACAGCTTGTCAGAGTACATGATGTAAAGGAAACCCGCGAAGCCTTTGATGTATATCAGGCTATGATAGACTCACGAAAAGATGACTGACGCTCTCTAGATTAAAAGAGCAATCTCAAAGAGGTGAGATTCTCCCCCCACCATTAGAAGTGGTGGATTTTTGTTCGATTGGTCTTACGACAAAAGCAATAAAACAATCTCTAAAAAGGCTGACTGCTTGTGTTTTCAGCCTTTTTATCTGATACTCCCCAATACCATGATTCATAGAGCTTTATGTCACGCTCTAAACTGTAAAAAGCCAACAGCTACACATAGGATGTAAGCAGATCACTGACAAAACAGCACATTTTATTAGAGATCTGCTTTTGAGTAGGCCTATTTTACCTTAGGACCATTGGTGATCTTTGAAAAGTCAAAAAGCTCCTTGTCCAGAAGATGAGACGGAATAACATTTCTGATTGCCTTAAAGACAATATCTGCTCTTTTGGGATACTGTCTGTCCCAGTCTTTGAGCATCCTGTTCATGTTTGCCCTCATCTGATCCTCACCCCAGCCACACAATCCCTTTGGCAAAAGAGGATAGTTCTTGATTTTTGAGATCTGACTGATATCCTTTTCACGACAGTAGATAAGAGGCCTTATAACAGTGAGATCATCCTTGTCATTTCTTAATACTGGAGGCATGGCTTTCATGCATCCTGAATAAAACAGGTTCAAAAAGAAAGTGGACAGACAGTCATCCTTGTGATGTCCTAGAGCGACCTTGTTAGCACCGATCTCTCTTGCAAAAGAATAGAGATAGCCTCGTCTTAAGCGTGAACACAGTGAGCAGTATGGCTGATCATCACTGAGTTTTTCCTTGCACAGCTCATATACAGGTCTTTTTAAAATATGGTATTCAAGTCCTACCTTATCCAGATGATCACTTAACAGATACTCCGGAGCATTTGGAAAGCCTGAATCAATATGAACAGGTATCAGCGTAAAGTCAATCAGTGCTGATCGCTTGAGCGACATGAGAACATCAAGCAGAAAATAGCTATCCTTGCCACCGGACATACACACCAAGATCCTGTCGTTCTCCTCAATCATGCCATAATCACCAATGGCATGCCCCGCCTTTCGTCTTAGTCTTTTGAAAAGCTTGTCTGCTCTGTATTTTTCCTGCTTGTCATCAATATTGAAATAAGGACTTACGCATCTTGCGTATTCATCTGCCTTTTTTGGAAAATTCTCGTCGTTTAACATACTTTTATTGTTTTATCTGCTTTAACTGATTTTTCTGCTTTATCCGATTTATCATACAAACAGATTCATGTATTCAGACATTATCTGATATTACAATCTTAATAGCATTTTGATGGATTTGAAGTTGGAACCTGATGCATTACGGTTTTAGGTGTAATCACCACCACATCACAGCTGAGTGAATCTGTGATCTTCTCACAGATATTGCCGATAAAGGCACTTGCTATTCCTCTTCTTGCCGATGTTCCGATAAACAGAGCCGTAGGATTGAGCTTCCTGCACTCATCATAAATGACATCCTCCAAGGCCCCCTCTGCTATATGACAGTCTTTTGCCATGATCCTGTGACGGGAAGCAAATTCAAGGGCTCTTTTACAGATGTCCTTTAGGTTCTGCTCATACATTGAATCTGGAGTAAAACATGGCAGATCAACTGGTACCGGTGGTAGAACAGGCAAAACAGCATTGATAAGCGCAATTTTACAGCCGGTAAAGACTGACAGTCTCTGAGCTTCTCTTAAAAGTCTCAAATTGGTGTGTGTCATAAGCTCATCCTCAGGAGAGCTTAAATCTACAGCAACGGCTATTACTCCTGATGGTGACCACAGGTGATCTTTTGCAATACATACCGGTACTGAAGAGTGCCTTAGCATCTGCCAGTCAAGAGGTGTAAAGATAACCGAATCAAGAAAACCATGGATCTCAGCAGTCTTAATCAGAATGTCACATCCTGTCTCATTTGCAAGAGATACAATGCTCTTGCCGATTTCCTTTGAGAATATCACCATAGGCTCAATTCTTACCCCCATGGCATTTATTGACAGAAATGCATTAAGCCACTTCTTCTGTTTTCTGACATAGTCATCCTCAAACTGTTTTCTGTCAACAGCAAGAAATGAGGCAAGATTCCAGGATTCCTGATGTATAGGGAGCACTGCTGTTATCTTTACAGCTCCTGCCTCATTCTTTCTGTGGTGAGCCTGTGCATATTTATAAAGAGCAATACCTCTTTCAAGTGCAGGCTGTCGTAACTGTTTAGGTTCAATGACAACCATGATGTTATGAATATTTCGCATCATTACTCCAAAACAGACTATTTCTCAGAACAATACACTTCAACTTTTCTGTTAAGCTTGTTCCATGAGTTTTTGACTTTTTTTATATAGCGGTTATGGATGCTGGGGTTTACAGAATAATGATAATGGTAGTTTCCAACCCCCCTCCAGATCCTGCCTCCAGCTTTTTCAATCTCTTTTCGCAGCAGATACCCCATAGCCCAAAGATTGTGGCATGGTTTGCTTTTTATGTCGTTCTTTGTAAGATTAAACGCAGAGAGCTCACTGATACGCACATCATTGATCTGAGCCGGACCGCAGTCTTGAGTTCCATTCTTGTTGGTTCTGCATCTGCCGTTTACAGGGCCTCTCTCAACATCAAGCATTGCATAGAGAAGCTCTTCTGGAAGTTCAAACTGATAGGCAGTCCAGGCAATGCAGTTTCTAAGATCCTTATATCTACTCATGCTCCCCGTACTATAGGCAATATCCCGCCAGTGGCTGGCCTTTCCGTGACACTCCATATCAGCAGCTATGGCTCCATGCACTACTGTTATAAAAAACAGTAAAGCAGTGGCAATTAAAGCTCTACAAGGCATAATCAAGCTTTAACTCCCTGACAGCTTCAATCAGACTCTCCTCTACAAGCTCAAT
>JBJFET010000160.1:0-23559 GCA_051891035.1 Succinivibrio sp.
AATGCTTTGAATCAAATATCCTTGAGCATTTCAAAGAAAAAGCAACCTTAGGTGATAACAAGGCCTTGCTTATAGCAAAAGCTCTGTTTGAGGGAGATTGTGATACAGCATCAGATAATATCTATGACTTACTGCAAGGATATGTATCAGTAAGAGACTTTGCAGTAAAGGCAAAACCAGAGAACTTCTATCACGGATTCTTATCAGGAGTATTTACAAACTGCTCTGATAGTATCAGTGACTATCACTCAAACAGTGAATCTGGTGATGGCTATACTGATATAACCTTCATGGATGCAAGAAAAAAGAAAGCAGTTATTCTTGAACTTAAAGTAGCACCAAGCACTAAGCATATGAAGGAAACAGCTCTGCAGGCTATAAAGCAGATTGAGGATAAACGATATGCAGAAAATTTCATGGATGATGTTGTAACTGCTGTCTACTGCTACGGCATCAGCTTCTGTCAGAGGGTCTGCTATATTGAAATGAGGAAGATTAAATAGAAGTTCAGCTATATATATGGCCCCACTTGAATGTGCAACAGATTTCCCTAAGAACCTGTTTTCTGCTTTAGTCCTGCTCAGCTTTTATCTATACATCATTTTGCCTGTCATATACAGTCTGTAAGATAAAAAGGGCATAAAAATGCCTTGTCTAATTTTATTTACAGAAATAACACTGATCCCTATTGCCACAACACATAACAGAGAATATGCTGTCTCTAGATTTGTTTATTTTTTGTGTTTTTCTGGAGGAACACTATGAGCTATAAAACAGTTCTTGTAACCGGTGCATCTGCTGGTTTTGGTTATGCAATATGCGATCTTCTTGCTTCTGAAGGCTATAGGGTAATTGCTGCAGCTAGACGTGAGGATAAACTGCAGAGTCTTGCAAAAAAACATGGCGATAGTGTTTTTCCATTAAAACTTGATGTAACTGACAAGCAGAGCGTTGCCTCTGTTCTTGAGAGAATTCCTGACAGCTTTAGGCCTGTTGATGTCCTCATAAACAACGCAGGTCTCGCCTTAGGTCAGGATAAGGCATTCAGATGCCTGATGTCTGACTGGCAGACAATGGTGGATACCAACATCACCGGTCTTCTGAGTGTTACCCACGCCATTCTCCCTTCCATGGTTGAAAGAAACGTAGGCTATATCATCAATCTTGGTTCTACTGCCGGAAGATGGCCTTATACAGGAGGAAACGTTTATGGCGGAACAAAAGCATTTGTTGAACAGTTTTCAAACAACTTAAGAACAGATCTTGCTGGTACCGCTCTTAAGGTTACCGTAATCAAGCCAGGTCTATGCTCTGATACAGAATTCTCTAGTGTAAGATTCAAGGGTGATTCTGATAAGGTGGCTGCAGTTTATAAGGATACACAGTCCATTCTGCCAGAGGATATTGCCAATACCGTGCTCTATCTTTTAAGGACACCTGCAAGACTCAATATCAATGAACTTGAAATGATGCCTGTCTGTCAGACCTTCGGTGGACTGTCTGTTACAAGAAACCTTGACCTGAACGAAAAGAAATAATCGAAAAGGCCTGAGGGCACCGACAGTGCCTTCAGGCTAGAGAACTGGCTGTATTGAGATAATCTTAATCTCAAGTCTTTGTGAGCCCATATAGTGGTTAACCCCTACAGTATAGGCTGCACTTACCCTGTCACCCTGCTTTATCTGCCTTTCAGCCGTATTTGCTCTGAGCTTTATGGCATTCATGCATGAACCGTCCTCATTGCGCAGCTTGAATCTGAGATGACGGTTAGCTACAAGATAGGTATCCTCAACAGTATAGATGCCATCAAAACAAGGCTCCTCAAAACCATTGCCCCATGGACCGTACGACTCGAGGTCACGGGCAAAGCCGATGGTTACATAATTTGAAGGCAGTGATCCGTCTGAGATCAGCTCTTCATCAGAAGGCTGACCTAAACACTCCTTTGCCACCTGATTGAAAAGCTCCTTGAATTTTTCAAAATTGCTCCTGCGTATGGAGGCACCTGCCGCCATGGCATGTCCTCCATAGCGGATCAGAAGATCAGGACTCTTCTCGGAGAGTGACTGCAGAATCTTTACAATGCTAAATCCAGGAACAGAACGAGCCGAGCCGGATAGTTCCTCCCCCTCGCCTGAGAACACAAAACAAGGAACAGAGAACTTCTCCTTGATGCGACTTGCTATAAGTCCACCAAGACCTACAAGCCAATTTGGACGGTACAGAACAATAGCGGAGTTTCCTGACTGCAGATTTGCATCCTCACAGGCCTCCTTTAAAAAGACGCGCTCATAGTCACCGCGTCTTCTGTTGCACATCTCAAGCTCTCTTGCGATGATGCTGGCCTCAGTGTCATCATCTGTCAGCATCAGAGCTACGGCAGGATTGTTCTCAAGCTTTATTCTGCCAGGTGCATTTAGCCTTGGGCACAGGTCAAAGGCAATTGAGGTTGCATTTATCGATGAGAGGTCCACTCTGCATGATGCTGCCAGAGCTTTGATACCTACAAGGCACTCACCATTTCTGATTTTTTCAAAACCGAATTTGACCAGTTTTCTGTTGTTAGGATCAAGAACCATCACATCACCGATAGTGCCAAGCGCTACCAGATCAAGAAATCTGCCGATTTTCGGGAACGGCTTTCCTTCGAAAAATCCTCGCCCCTTAAGACATGCTCTTACCGCTACGAGCACATAGAAAAGCACTCCTGCTCCACACAGGTTCTTTGAGGGGAAAACATCGTCAGGAAGCTTGGGATCAACGATAGCATCTGCATCTGGCAGGCACTCAGGTGTTTCATGATGATCGGTAATTACAACCTTAAGCCCCTTTGATTTGGCATAATCAATTGACTCTCTGCAGCTGACACCGTTGTCCACTGTCAGAATAAGCCTTACGCCATGTTCAATTGCCGAATCAATAGCCTGCGGACTTACGCCGTACCCGCCTTCATATCTGGAGGGAACATAATAGGTTACATCCTTTGCACCGAGATCTTTAAGACCTCTTACACCAAGAGCAGTACCTGTGATACCGTCAACGTCGTAGTCACCAGCCACTAGTATAGGATCACCTGCCTCAATGGCATCGGCGATTATAGAGCTTGCCTTGGAGATATCGTGCAGATCTCTGTAATGGAGAATATCACATAGTGCGCATTCGACATCACTTAAGCTTTTTATTCCTCGTCTAGCTAAAATCTGCCTGATCACAGGATCAGACACAAATGCAGCCAGATGGCTGTCTTCAACTTTTGCACGTCTAACTATTTTCACGATATATCCCCAAGGTACAGTATCTTTGGCTTCGATTCGTCTTGCATTTATCTTGTACTATCTAAACTAACTTCTCATTATACTCTGTTACAGACAGCGCATAAACTCTTGATATTCAAAGATCATTGCAATCTATAAAAAAAAACTCTAAGAGAGATCAGATCCAAAGAACTCGACCTGCCTGCCAAATCTACCGAAATTTGTTGTATCATGCACATTGTTCAAAGACACATTGACTGTCTTTACACCCTTCACACGATAAGTTTGATTACATCCGGTTTTGAATACATGAAGCTTAGAAAACTTGAAGATACCATGGTTGGAGCCCTGGGCATTGAACTATCAAAAAACAGTGACGGGACATTCAGTGCGGCCATGAGAGTTGACAGCAGAACCTGTCAGGTATACGGATACCTGAACGGAGGTGCCTCTCTGGCCCTTGCAGAAAACCTTGCAGGCTATGCTTCATTCACAATCTGCTCTGAAAATGAGGTCCCTCTTGGAATCAATGTAAGCGCCAGCCACATTGCAACAGCCGTTCTTGGACAGAAGGTCTTTGCAAAGGCAACGGCGATTCAGAGAGGACATCATCTGCACATCTGGAATATTGATATTACAGATGAAAGTGGAAAACTGCTGTCCAATATAAAAGTCACCAACATGATCGTCAACAGGCGCGCAATTAAGGATACGGAGTAGAACATGACAAGAGTCTGGACAAAAATAAAAGACTATGAGGAAATCAGATTTGAATTCTTTGAGGGAATTGCAAAGATCACCATCAACAGACCACGCTACCGCAATGCTTTTACCCCGCTTACCGTATCAGAGATGAGCGATGCGTTCTACTACTGCAGAGAATGTGCTGATATCAGAGTGGTGGTACTGACAGGAGAGGGAGACAAAGCCTTCTGCTCTGGAGGGGATATGCATGTCAAGGGAATAGGCGGCTATGTTGACTCAAAGGGTGTACCTCGTCTGAATATTCTTGATGTGCAAAAGCAGATAAGATCAATTCCAAAGCCTGTTATTGCCATGGTCAACGGCTATGCCATAGGTGGAGGTCATGTGCTGCATGTGGTATGTGATCTGTCTATTGCCTCTGATAATGCAATTTTCGGACAGACAGGACCACGTGTAGGCAGTTTTGATGCCGGTTTTGGATCATCATATCTTGCCCGTGTCGTAGGTCAGAAAAAGGCCCGCGAGATCTGGTTCCTGTGCAGACAGTACTCAGCTGCGCAGGCTCTTGAGATGGGACTAGTCAATACAGTTGTTCCTTTTGACAGACTTGAGGATGAGACTGTGGACTGGGCAAAGCAGATGATGGAACTGAGCCCTATTGCACTGAGAATGATAAAGGCCGGATTAAATGCAGAGCTTGACGGACAGGCTGGCATTCAGGAGCTTGCAGGAGATGCCACCATGCTCTACTACATGACCGACGAGGCTCAGGAGGGAGGCAGAGCTTTCCTTGAAAAGAGAAAACCAAACTTTGAAAAACAGGCTAAGCTTCCATAGTGTCACGCAGTGATTTTTTAACCGACAGGAAAGAGCACAGGTTACAGCTGTGCCCTCTGTGCCGACTAAGACAGGATCTTGAAGACGAGCTTCTTAATTTTCAGAAACTCTGGCTTAATAATGATCCGTATCTTGAGGTGTCAACCTCAGGATCGACAGGCACCCCAAAAATAATAAAAGTACCCAAAGAAGGTATGATAAACAGTGCCGTTATGACCTGTTCATATCTGAACCTTCCACGAGGCAGCACTGCTCTTTTGTGCATGCCGTTAAAGTTCATCGGCGCAAAGATGGTAGCAGTAAGAGCAATGGTGGCCTCTCTCGAGCTTGTAGCGGTAACACCATCCTCACACCCGCTGCAAGATCTTCAGTTCTCTCCATATTTTGCGGCAATGACACCTGCTCAGGTTATAAACTGTTTTGACAATGAACATGACAGAAAAATCCTTGCAGGGATCAGAAAGCTGATTATCGGAGGTGGCGCTGTAAACAGCACACTCTTAGACCTGATCTCATCATTGAAAAACGAGATCTACTCAACCTACGGCATGACAGAGACACTGTCTCATATTGCGCTTAGACGACTCAGTCCGTGCGCTCAGAGTGAATACCATCTGTTTGACGGAGTCAGCATCAGTCTGTCAGATAGAGATACCCTGGTTATCAGCGCACCATCTCTTGGGGTGAATAATCTTGAGACAAACGATATTGTCAAAATCAGCTCTGACAGATCATTTACCGTTCTTGGAAGAGCTGACAACACCATCAACTCAGGCGGCATCAAAATCCAGGCTGAGACTGTCGAGAGCATGCTTGCCAAGAGATTTGATTTTGATTTTGCCATTACCTGCATTCCAGATGAGATCCTCGGACAGAAGGTGGTGATGCTCTGTACAAAGGATGATCCTGACAGGATCATGGCCGAGTGTAAAGAGATTCTGCCAAGGTACTGGGCACCAAAACACGTTTTTCACACTGATGCCATTCCCAGAACACAAAGTGGCAAGATAGCAAGAGCTGAGCTGAAAAAGCTTGCACTGACAAAAAAAGATACCTTATGACAGCACAGACCGAACAGTCACAACTGAAAAGACAGATTATCAGATTCACCAGAGGTGGAGCAGCTCTACTTCTTATTATCATTTTCTTCTCAGGAGCAACAAAGCTTGGCCCTTCATGGATGCAGGCCTTTGACTACAATACCCTGCTTGGAAAATTTGGAACCGTAGGCAGCAGCGGAGATACCTTTATAGGCAAGGCAGAACCAGGTGTAAGGCAGGGATTCATGCTCGCGCTGTCCTATATACCGGGTATTATGCTTGCTTTAGGTTCAATGGCTGTTGCTGTGTATTTTGGTGCACTTGATGTAGCCAGAATTCTGCTTGGCTACATTCTCTCTCCACTTTTAGGACTGCCAGGCAGCAGCGCGCTCGCTCTTATCAGCTCACTGCAGAGCTCAGATTCAGGGGCCGCTCTCTCGCGAGATCTGTATGACAGGGGACTTATCAGTAACAGGCAGAGAGATATCTTTGCCGCCTTTCAGTTCTCATCTGGAGCCTCGGTGGGAGTATACCTTAGCGCTATACCCATGATTAGCCACTACCTTAATGTTGGTCTTATGACTCCACTTGTGGTGATTATCCTGTTCAAGATTGCAGGAACAAACATTATGAGAGTCTATGTGAACCTGACAGGCGAACACAGTGAAGGAGAAGAGAGAAACTGCAGGACAAAGGCAAAAACCTGCGAGGATGACACTCCTGCAAGAAACGCAGGACATGCCTTTGTAAAGGGAGCTCAGAGGGGCTGGTCTATTGCCATATCCCATATGCTTCCAAATGTACTTATGGCTTATATCATCATTGCACTTCTTACCCGTTCAGGTCTCATGGAACTTATTGGTGATCTTGCAGCTCCGGTCATGGGAATTTTTGATTTGAACGGCAAGGCTGTCACTGTTCTTATTGCCTCCTGGATGTCAGGGCTTGGCGGAGTGGCAGTAGCTGCAACCATGTTCTGCTCGGGGGATATTACAGCTGCCGAGCTTACCATCATGTGCCCTGCAATCTTTCTGATGGGAGCTCAGATACAGTACACAGGCAGAATTCTGTCTGTCATGGGGGTTCCATACAGCCGCTACAGGATGCTTTTTGCCATAAGCATTATCAATGCAGTGCTCTCAATGTTTTTTATGAAGCTTATTCTCTGAGTACTTATGAGGATGCAGGCAGCTTTAGACATTCTCTCCTGAGATTTGTCTGGTCAATACATCTCACATGAATTGCCAAATTTGATAAAATGGCTCAGTAGAATGTCATAAATGATGGCACACAGAAATGTTATCCGGTAGAACTATGCACCACTCAAAGTATCAGCAACGAAGCCTTTTAATCCTGCTCCCGCTCGGACTGCTTGCCATTACATCTTTTGCACTGGACAGAAGAATTCCTATCGGCATTGACTTTGTTATGCAGAATATCCTGCTTGATGTCTTCAGAACCATGCTCCCAGGTTTTCTTGCTCTGGCCATAGCCTTCATGATCCCTACATTCAACCGCTATCTGCAGCTGTTCTCTGTTGGTTTCAACTATTCGCTACTGTGCTGCATCTCAATGCTCTATTATCCAAAATTCTTCTCACAGCCTACGGCCTGGGTAATATCCTCTCTTGCAGCAACCATGTTTCTACTGCCAAGCAATGACATTGATCAGGATTCAGAGAGAACCAGCATTGGCTCGGTTCTCATCAAGGTGATAGGTGTTGTAATTGTTCCGGCACTGCTCCTTTTAAGCTTCGTGGTGGTGATAAAGAACATCGAGCACTCGATTGTAATTACCTTCTCAACCGTATTTGTAAACTCAATTCTCTCATGTCTGTTTGTACCTATTTATGAGCTCATGCTCACACTAGGGTTCAGCTCACTGCTAAACTCCCTTGTCAGCCTACAGTCTGAATCAGAAACAGTTCATGCGATGCTCAACAGTCTTATTCTGACAAATCTGTTTGTGCTGCCGGCACTCATGCTCACAAGATCATTCTTTGCCAGATCATACAGCAGACTGTTTCTGGTATTTCTTGCGCTTATTACCTGTCTTACCTCCAAAATAGGTGCGTGTGTTTCTGTGGAGCTGTCAATACTGATGCTCTTTTTTCCAGGTACAATGATTGTACTGTGCACAACATCAGTGATCCTGTTCTTTATCTGTCTTTATCTGAATATACAGACATTTACCAATTTCTATCTGCTCTATCAGCCTGATCTTGTGCTAAAGAGCCTGGCATTTCTGAGGCTTACCACAAGTCACTACATCTCCATTATTCTGGCTGTTGTAATCCCTGTGATCCTGCAGATTGCTCTAACCAAGGTAAACTCCATCAACTACCTAAAGAACAAGCTTAAGCTCAAGATAAGAACAGGCGGTCTGCCAATAAGCGAGATCACTGATCCTGATCTTCTGCTGATTGCCATCCTCAAGAATATAGGCGGCAAGAGCAATATTGAAGATGTCACCGTATCAGGTGATCTTCTGATGATAAAGGTCTTTTCATTCAAGAATATTCTGATGCGTCAGCTCTCCCTTATAGGAAAGAGAAAAACCACTATTGCAAGAAACAGCAGAACTATCTGTATAGCACCTCCAAAAAACTGCCTGAACACGCTATACACCAGACTGAAAAACATCGTATCAGATTCAAAAAATTATACTCAGAGCAATATTTCTCTGTCAGAACCTTTTGATATTCATAAATTTGCCTCAAATAATACAGGAGCCTTAAACCGTGAGTGATACAGACTGGATACAGATTAAACTCAGAACCACCAATCAGTCAGCAGATGCTATAGCATCACTTTTAGAACAGTTTGGAGCCCTGGCTGTAAGTTATACTGATGCAGAGGATTCACCTATTCTTGAGCCAAAACCTGGTGAGAGACGTCTGTGGCCTAATACCGAGGTTACAGGACTTCTAGCACAGGGTACCGATCCTAAGCCTATCCTTGAAAGATTAAAGGAGCTTCTAGGTGACCATGTACCTATGGTTGCAACCCATCTTGAGGATAAAAACTGGATCAGAGCATGGATGGATCAGTTCAAACCGTTAAAATTCGGTCGCAGACTGTGGATCTGCCCTTCATGGCTTGAGGTCAGTGAAAAGGACAGCGTTGTAGTTATGCTCGACCCGGGTCTTGCCTTTGGTACCGGCACCCACCCTACCACAGCTCTGTGCCTTGGCTACCTTGATTCTCTTGATCTTGAGGGCAAACAGGTACTCGATTACGGCTGCGGTTCTGGAATTCTGGCAATTGCAGCCCTCAAGCTTGGTGCTAAAAACGCTGTTGGTATTGATATTGATGAGCAGGCGCTTATCGCCTCAAAAGAAAACGCTAAGAGAAATGAGGTTTCTGACCGGCTTGAGCTTTACATGGGAAACAGCAGATCACTCTCTGTTGGCAAATCCCCTGTGACAGTAGCAAACATTCTGGCAGGTCCTCTTGCAGAACTTGAGCCTGTAATTGCACAGCTGACTGAGACAGGTGGCCTTCTGGCCCTGTCAGGTATTCTCACAGAACAGGCAGACTCTGTAATTGAAGCCTACTCAAAAGACTTTGTAATGAACAAGGTACAGTCTCTTGAAGGATGGGCACTGCTTACAGGAACACGCAGATAGCAGAACAGACCTGCGCTGTGAATACTTGCTTTAAAACAGTACAGCTGTAACAGTTATACTCTAGATAAAATGGCAGGGAAACCTGCCATTTTTGCAGCAAGACAATATTCAGATTTTCCGTATCGTTACGATACTTTTTTCAGAAAATTCTTTGCAAAGGCACGGTTTTAGGCACACCCAAAACAATTAACTCGGTCACACTTTCTTATTTCTATTATTTTTCTTTTAAATTCATATAATTGTGAACACTGTAGCAGTTATCTGATATTTTTGACAGTGTGCACATATATCTTTCTTATAAAGCACGATTTAACGCACATAAAATTTTTTGTTAGATTTTATTTGACATGCATCACACTTTTTCTTTAATATATCTCACATAAACAATATTCATATTTATCTATTTGCCAAATACAGAAATCATGAAAAAAAGAAATGTGATCCTTGCTACATGCGTTCTTTGCGCCGCTGCAGTTTTTATCTCAAATTCTTTACCAAATCAGGCAGAGGCAAATGACGAAAAGTCACCAACCATGTTAAGACTTGAGAAAGCTAAACTTGCCCGCGAAGCAAGAAAAAAAGAGCTTGAGGACAAGAGAGCTTCTTTAGAGAAGTCCTACTCTGACAAGACCAACAACGAATATCAGGCTCATGTTTATTTTGAGGCTGAGATGGTTGACTCTGCTGACATGAATCAGTGGGTGCCAAACGGCTACTTTGCTGTTCACTTTGTCGGTACCGACTCAGAAAAAGATGTGAAGGAAAAGATCATTCTCATCAACAATGAAAAGATGGTCAGCGCCTATGTTGATTTCACAAAGGAACTTAAGGATACAGACAGATCAACCTTCTGTTCCTCAATTGTAAGAGATGTAAGAAAGGAAGGCAGCCAGAAGATTGTAGGTGAAGTCAGCCTCATCACAGGTGAGAACTCTGCAATTTGCCAGTTTAAGACCGTATCTGCAGACAGCTCTCTGTTCACCTTTGAAAGCTACGAGCTGTTCAAAGACGGAAAGGTAGGCTATGTTCACACTCTAAGCAAGAACAATACCCCTTATGAGGATATTATAAAAGAGGCTTTCCCAAGAGCGGTATCTGCAAAACTGAAGATGGTTGTATCTCATTCACTTGCAGACTTTCTGAATACCGAAAAATACGTAAGCAGCACATTCTAGAACAATATTTACATCCCATAATCAGCGCTATACATAACATTATGTATATGCGCTTTTTTTCATCTAACAGTATAAGGAGCGTTAACACTGCCCCTGCTCCAAAATCCCCTGTGTACAACGCTAGATTGCATGATATTCTGTTCTTTTATAGTCTAAATCCATAAAAAGACAGCAATCCGGAAATAGCACCATAAAAGAAAACCACTTTAGACATTAAGCTCAGTTCAATTTGTATAAATAACACAACCATACATAAAATCATGGTATATAATGATCAATTCACTTTTTTAAGGAGCAATCATGGCCAGCATCAGACCCCGTGAAAGAACAGCAATTATCCAGTCTTTAAGAGCAGGTGTTACCCCAAGAGTGGGTCTTGAGTACATTCAGGTAGGTCGAGTCAACGAGGTAAAGGCACTTATTGAAGATCTTGACAATATTGCTCAGGGTGGCAGTGCCTTCAGGATCATTATCGGTGATTTTGGTGCCGGCAAATCCTTCTTTTTACAGCTGATCCGCTATATCGCCCTTGAAAAGGGAATGGTGGTCATCAATGCCGATATGTCTCCTGACAGAAGACTCTTTGCATCCGGCGGTCAGGCACGAAATCTCTACAAGGAACTTGCAAGAAATCTAGCTACAAGAGCTCACCCAGAGGGAAATGCCATGATCCCTCTGGTTGAGAAATTCATCACCGAACAAAGACGCATTGCCGATGCTCAGGGAATTGATGTAGAAAGAGTGATAAAAGACAAGCTCAACTCTCTGTCAGAGCTTGTAGACGGTTATGACTTTGCTCAGGCAATAGCTAGCTACTGGAAGGCATACAACGAAGGAAATGAAGATCTTAAGAACAATGTCATCCGCTATTTAAGAGGAGAGTACACCTCAAAGGCAGATGCTAAAAAAGATCTGGGTGTCAGAGCAATTGTTGAAGATCACAATGTCTATGATCATATCAAACTGCTCTCACGCTTCGTGACACAGGCAGGTTACAAGGGACTTTTAGTAAATCTGGATGAGGTGGTAAATCTTTATAAGCTGCCATCACAGAGAGCAAGAAGCTCAAACTATGAACAGGTGCTGAGAATACTCAACGACTGCCTGCAGGGAAGTGCAGAGAATCTTGGCTTCCTTCTTGGAGGAACCCCAGAGTTTCTGATGGATCAGAGAAAGGGCCTGTATTCATATGAGGCCCTGCACTCACGTCTTGCAGAGAACACCTTTGCTCAGATTGCCAATGTGGTTGATTATCACAGCCCGATTCTGATGCTGCAGAACCTCTCTCCAGAGGAAATCTATGTGCTTTTATGCAATATCAGAAATGTCTTTGCCCAGGGTGACAAAGAGAAATACATTCTGCCAGATGAAGCTTTAGGTGCATTCCTTGAGCACTGCTCAAAGAATATAGGTGATGCCTATTTCAGAACCCCAAGAAATACCATCAAGGCTTTTGTTGATCTTCTGTCAATTGTTGAGCAGAACCCAGAACTCAACTGGCAGAGCCTTATCGGCAATATCAGAATTGATTCTGAAACAGATGTCTCACTTGTAACCGTATCAGATGAGGATTCCTCTCATGGAGACACATCAATAGCAGCAGGCGCAAAGACAGATGACATCGTAAAAGATGACGGTGATGACGACGATTTAACCTCATTCTCATTATAAAGAGTACTGATATGACAGCATCTGTTCTTGATCTGCTGGATAAGGATCTCCGCCGCTTCATGTTCAAAAAGGGCTGGCAGGAGCTAAAACCCATACAGATTAACGCCATACGGCCGATTCTTGAAAGAAAGACAGATGTTATCATCTCCGCATCAACTGCAAGCGGAAAGACTGAAGCAGCCTTTCTGCCTGCTCTTACTGCAATAGCAGCAGACAGATCACTCTCAGGTATAAGGATCCTTTATATCAGTCCTCTCAAGGCTCTGATTAACGATCAGTTCAGACGTCTTGAGGAGATGACAGAATATCTTAATGTCAAAGTCACTCCCTGGCATGGAGACGTGGCAGCCTCAAAAAAGAATTCTCTGATAAACTGCCCTGAAGGCATCATTCTGACCACGCCTGAATCATTAGAATCACTGCTTATCAATCATGTGCAGTGGATTAAGGATTCCATGAAGAATCTCTATTATGTGGTCATAGATGAATTCCACGCCTTTATGGGCTCACAGCGAGGCTATCAGCTACAGTCTCAGCTACACCGCATTGAGAATCTGATTGGAAAAAAGGTAAACAGAATCGCTCTGTCAGCAACATTCTCTGATGCAAACGGAGTATTAGGATACTTAAGACCTAACTCAAATACCCCATGTCAGGTAATAACCTCACCTGACAGTTCAAAGGATACTCTGTCAGTACAGATTAAAGGTTATGATCACAGTGAGATTGCCCCTGAAGATGAGGGCAAGGTGCTGCCAGGTGAATTTGATGAAATTGCAACCGATGTGTTCAGACTGCTTCGCGGCACTACAAATCTGGTGTTCTGCAATTCAAGATTTGTCACAGAATCACTAGCTGCAAAACTTGAATCAATAAGTAAATCAAAATTTGTTCCCAACGAGTTTTTCCCTCATCACGGATCACTCTCAAAGGAACTTCGCGAAAGTCTAGAGTTCAGACTTCAGGAAGGCAGATGGCCTACAACTGCAATCTGCACTGCAACGCTTGAACTTGGAATTGATATCTCTGATGTAGCATCAATTGCGCAGGTTGATCATCCTGTAACCGTAGCATCATTAAGACAGCGTCTTGGCAGAGCCGGACGCCGTGATCACAATGCGGTACTCAGAGTATTCATGCCTGAGGCAGGCTCATCACCAAAGCACACCGAATGCTTTGAAAACACGGTACTGTCAGTAGCCATGGTAGAGTTGCTGCTTGAAAGATGGTATGAACCACCGCTGGTACAGGAGTATTCATTCTCCACACTGCTGCAGCAGGTTCTCTCTGTAATAGCCTCCTTTGGCAGTGTAACTGCAAAGGCACTGTATGATCTGCTGTGTAAAACCGGACCATTCAGTCTGTGCACACCAAAAATCTTTGCGGCCTTCCTCAGAGATCTTGGAGCGCATGATCTTATCGTGCAGCTTAACGACGGAACTCTAGCTCTCGGACTTGAAGGAGAAAAACTCGTTTCTGCATGGAGTTTCTACGCTGCCTTTGATACACCAAAGGAATACACCATTGAGCATGATGGTCATTCTATCGGTACGGTACCTCTTTCACGAGATATCTCTATTGACGATACCTTCCTGTTTGCCGGCCGTGGCTGGAAGGTCAACTTCTTCTCGCAGGAGCGAAGGATCATAGGTGTAAAGCCTTATCAGTACGATGCTCAGCCGCTGAGTATCAACGGCTCAGCAGGACACATCCATGATGTGGTCAGAGAAAAGATGTTTGAGATCTACTCAAAAGGTGAGATCCCTCCTTATCTTAGCAAGAAGGCAAAAGAACACCTGCAACTTGGAATTGATCTTTTCAGGCAGAAAGATCTGAAAAACCACCATCTTTATGATGGCCCTTCAGGACTTGCACTGTTCCCATGGAAAGGAGACAGGGTTTTAAGAACCATCGTTCTGATGCTAAAAAAGGAGGCCATCAGTGCTGTGGCCTACAAATCACACATTGAGCTTGAATTTACCCCTATAGATTCACTGAAGGTTGCCGTATTCAATATTCTTGACAACAGGGATATCAACGCCTCCGATCTGGTAAAAAAGATTGGAAATCTTGATAAAGACAAGCATGACGGCTATATAAGTTCTGATCTGAAAAGACTCTCCTATGCCCACTCTGAACTTGATGTTCCAGGAGCACTGGACTTTTTTGTAAAGCTGAGAAAAGAGCTCTAGCGCAATTTCTTTTCTCAGTCAGAGCCTATAAGTCTGCACAGAGTTACAATCTCCCCCTCAATAAAATGATCGATATACTCACAGCACAGCTGATTGTGCTTCTCATCTTTGTGAGCACTGTCTCTTAGAGCAAGAATAAGCATGAAGTAATCTTTAAAGCACTGTGCGCTGGAAATGGCATCTTCAAGCTGAAGATCGGTATTGAGTCTGCCGTCTTTATAAAATCCCAAAACCACCTCTAAAAGATGTCTCATTCTGCTGCAGCGTGAGTCCATGGCCCTTTGAAGAGATGCCTTGCGCAGTGAACCGTCAAGCACCTTTGCGCCAAGCCTTTTGTATACAGCAAGGTATTTTGGATCAGATGAATCAGTATCAGTGATATCTGCGATGCTGTGGGCATAGCAGTAGCGGTTTATGCATGACTCTGTCTGCTTTAGGGCCTGTGCAATTTCATTTCTGGAAACATCTGGGGAAGAAACAGCATTGAGACTGCTGTTCTGAGTATCACTTTTATCAGTAGATAAGTTCATCAGACAGCATCAAAGATTCAAGAGAGCCTTTTTCATATTTTACCTTTCTGTCACTGCTATCTGACAGGCATCCTGTTTTAGCATCATCTTCTGGATCATGCGCACAGTGAGACTGTAAATCTCTCCTGTTAAAATCAATCTGCGCTGCAGCCTGCAGCAGCTTCTGGCCGTTGATAAAAGACTGCGATTCAAGAGCCTCCTTTTCCTGTTTTGACCTGTACTCTCTGTATGAGAACAGAAACTTATCGAGTGCCTTTGCAGAATGATTCACATAAAAGACGATGCTCTTTGACAGGTTTACTCTGCTCATTACAGTATCAGGATAAAAATACGGCAGATCCTTGAGTTTTGGATCATCATACCAGTCCTCAGGAGTATGAGGCACTCCCACAAATTCTGGTCTTACACTTTCTATGAATTCACACTGAGCCACTGTTTTTCCATTTGCCAGAAGATCTTTTGCTCTGTCCAGAAGGTTGATAAGCCGACCTCCAAACTGTGGTCTTATAATCTCATGGACCAGCTTTTTGCCTCCCTCCTTAATAATAGCGTCAATAATCCTGAGCGCACACTGATTTATCAGCATCATTCCGTAGCAGAGAGATAACTCTAAAGCCATTTCTGATCGCTTTGACCTGCTGTAAAAGGTAAGCGGGATCCAGTTGTGCGACAGCTCAATCAGATCGTCTGTAAAGATGCTGAAGGGATCGTAGGTCCTGTTAGGAGATGAGCAAAAGGTATGATCTTCACAAAGTGAACCTAGATCATGAGAAAAGGCTGTAAGCATAATGGCAAGTGATACGGCTCTTGATGTGTAATCCTCATTAAGGTAGGTACAGGTTCTTGAAAGCTCAAACATGATCGCACACAGTTTTAACGCCTCAGTTATCAGAGGAAGCGGGCTGTCTGAGTTTCTGTAAAGATGACCACCCTTTGCAATCACTGCTGTTACAAGAGGTTCAAAAAAATCGTTTAGATCATTCTCATCAAGCCCCGATGATACGGATGCAAGCTCAAGAGATGCCCTGTTCTCTTCTCTTACCTTCTGCTCAAAGTCGGTATATACAACTCTTTTCTGAACAAACTCAGACCTGTTTGCAAGAGACTTTTTCTTAAGCTCCCGTAAACACTGCTGCTCAGATTCTGCCTTTTCCTTTAGCTGTTCTACTACCTTTTTTACACACAGATCCTTTACAAGTCTTGATGACACCAGATCTTCAAGTGAACGTCTTACCTCAAGTGATACTGCCTGCCTGATATCATCAATCTTAATTTCAGGTTTCAAGGTAGCAGTAACGTGGAATCCTCTGTCTTTGATTTTTCTGAAACTAAAAAACATACTCTAATCTCCTGTTGCTCTAGTCTATATGCCAGATAACAGAAGATCGCAGAAGTACTGTCATAAAGTGAAATCACACTGCACTCATTCTGATGTTTACGTATCTTTTTTATTTCACAATCAGAAGGCTGTCCTGCTGCAATCAGATTTAATGACAGTCGATAGGCCCCATATGTTCTGATAATGATTATCTGTAAATTACCTACAGTTAATGACACAAAATACAATTGTGTCTTGAACAGAGCTTATGCCCTTTCTATACTTTAATTAAGTAAATGACACCAATGTCATTAAGGACAGATTATGGAAAAAACCAAGAGAGTCAGAAAGAAAGAGCTAAGACCGGATGAAATCATCAGTACGGCATTAAATCTGTTTGTAAGCAAAGGATACTACAAGACCTCTCTTGCCGATATTGCAAAAGCAGGAGGAATGGCTCGCTCAACAATCTATCTGTACTTTGATGACAAGAGTGATCTGCTAAGAAAGGCGATTCAGCAGATCTTTACGGCAAACCGAGATGAATTCCTCAATGAGGTTGAGTTTCGCAATCTGTCAAAAAAGGAGCTGCTCTACAAGGTAGTTTCCTTTGTATCAAAAATCTACGATGACGACAGGAGAGTAGGCTTTTACTCTCTGATCCACACACTTGCAATATCAGATCCTGAGGTAGCATCAATCTGGCGGCATGAGGTTATAGACAAAATCAAACAGCTGTGGCGACAGGTAGCTAGGTGGAATGGAATATCGCAGCAGGAGGCAGATTTCTATTCCTCTCTGCATTTTTCCCTGTTCTTTTCCTATCTTGTAACAAGAAGATGCTTCAGAGACGACAATCCTTTTATGGATTTCAGGCAGCTCCTGTCAGAACTCTTTGAAAAAATCTCCTAAGGAGTGCTCCCTCTATGAAAAAAATCATACTCGCGCTTACTGCCATAGCAATATCCTGCATTGCTGCGCTTGTGTTTACCCTTACATCAGCTCCTGATCCTAAAAAAGCTCACGGCATGGTGGATATCAGGCAGAGTGCTCTTAGCTTTGAGCGTGCTGGAAAAATAAAAGAGCTTCTGTTTGATGAGGGAGATTGTGTAAAGAAAGGTCAGGTTATGGCCATTCTTGATACTGATGATCTTGACCATCAGATTGCCATTCAGAGAGCCAAAAGCAACGAGGCAAAAGCATATTACAAACAGCTTGAAAACGGGTACCGACCTGAGGAAATCACTCAGGCAAAAGAGGCTGCCCAGGCGCTGTTTCAGTCATACTCTCTTGCAGAGCTTACCTTTTTGAGAAATGAGAAACTGTATAAAAGCAGAAGCATCTCCATTCAGCAGCTCGATGAATCACGTCTTACAAAAGAAAAGCTCTATGCCAATCTCAAAGAGGCAAAAGCAAAGGTATCACTGCTTGAAAAGGGCTTTCGTGACGAAGAAATCCTAAGAGCTGAGCTTTCTTATGAGGGAAGTGTGAATACCCTCTCCTATCTTGAGTATCAGAAGAACACGCAGAGTGTCATTAAGGCTCCCTTTGATGGCATTGTCAGAGCCCGTCACAGTGAAATAGGAGAGACTGTAACCTCACAGAGCACAGTCTTTGAGCTTTCAATGCTCGATTTGAAGAGAGTACGTGTCTATGCAACCGAGGAGCAGCTTTCTTTTATCAGAGTCGGACAGAAGGCCAGAATCATAACTGTTGACAGCTCTGTTGAGGGAAAGGTTGCCTTTATCAGTCAGACAGCCATGTTCACCCCAAAGACTGTACAGACAGAACAGATAAGAGCTGAGCTTGTATACGAGGTCAGAATTGATACAAAGGATGAGAACGGCATCTTAAGATACGGACAGAGTGTAAGCGTTGAATTTGAATAACAGTATAGTTTCAGCATCTAGACTGTCCTTTAGCTATAAAAGCGACGATGGCAGAACAATAGATGTTTTTGACAGCTTTGATCTTAGCATCGACAGGAAGTACTCTACAATCTGCCTGACAGGCCCTGACGGTGCGGGCAAGTCTACACTGATGAAACTTCTGTGCGGTGTATTAAAGCCCAAAAGTGGAGAGGTTTATTTAAACGCACGTAAGGCTGACAGCTCTGATGATATCTTTGTAAAAATGCAAAGTTACATGTCCCAGACTCTCGGTCTGTATCAGGAACTCTCTGTCATCGACAACCTCAGGATCTTTGCTTCATTAAAAGGTGTGGATATACAAAAGGATCAGAACTTTCTGTATGAGCTTTTAGAAAAGGTTGATCTGCTCAGATTCAGGGACAGAGAGGCAGGAGCACTCTCAGGGGGAATGAAGCAGAAGCTTGCCATTACCTGTGCCATAGCGCCAAGACCAAGAATGTTGCTGCTCGATGAGCCGACCGTTGGCATTGATCCTCTCTCAAGACTTGAAATCTGGAATATCATCAGAGAGTACACAAGAAGCAATAATGCCTACTGCATCTTTTCAAGCGCCTATCTTGAAGAGGCTCAGGCATCAGACTACACCATCATGCTGACAAAAGAAGGGATCATGATGCAGGGGGAGCCTAACACACTTACAGGCTCTGTCAGATCTCAAACTTTCTCTCTGCTTCCTAAAAGGAGCAGCTCTCTTAGTCTTTGCAGAAAGCTTTTACAGACAACAGTCAGGAATGATAAAGACAGTATCATTGCCGATATCTGTCCTGTGGGCGGAAAGATAAACCTGCTGAGTACACAGCCAATAAGCTGCTCACAGATAACAACAGAGCTTGCAGAAAAAGCAGGCCTTACTGCTGATGATTATTCTGTAGCACAGCGCTCCCCGTCACTTGAAGATCTGTACATTCTCAACAGTATGAAAAACAGGAGCTTTGCTTCTCCTGATCTAAAAGATGATAAAGGGACGCAAAATACTGATAAGGACTCTGTTGTGATCAGTGTTCGGGACATCAGAAAGAAATTTGGTGATTTTACAGCTGTTGACAGCTCTTCCTTTGAAGTTCACAAAGGAGAGATCTTCGGTCTTTTAGGACCAAATGGAGCCGGGAAAACCACCACCTTCAGAATGCTGTGCGCACTTTTAAGTCCAACTGAAGGCAGCATCAGGATCAACGGTTATGATCTGGCCCATGCAAAAGCGGATGCCAGAGCTACAATTGGCTATGTTTCTCAGAAATTCTCCCTCTATCGCAATATGACGGTAAGACAGAATCTTGAGTATTTCGGCAGAAGCTACGGTCTTTACGGAAAGAAGCTCAAACAGAGAATAAAAGAACTGCTACAGGAGTTTTCCCTTACAGAATATAGCAGCGTTAAAAGCGTTGAACTGCCTTTTGGTCTACAGCGCCAGCTCTCAATGGCCTGTGCTCTTATTCATAAACCAAAGATCCTCTTTCTAGATGAGGCCACATCAGGAGCTGATCCGCTGGCAAGAAGACTGTTCTGGGACAGGGTAAATCTTCTGTCCAGATCAGGTACCAGCGTTATAGTCACTACCCATTTTATGGATGAGGCCGAATACTGTGACCATTTTCTGATCCAGGACTCAGGAAAGATCCTGACACTAGGAACCCCTGACACGATCTGTACCCTAAATGGCAGAAGACTCACGATTGAAGAGAGATTTATAAGTCTTGTTAGAGAGCATAGGGAGATTGGTCTATGAGCAACTACAGGATCCTAATCATCAAAGAGCTAAAGCAGATCATGGCTGATCGCTCAATCTTTGCCCTAGCCTTCCTTCTGCCTGTAATTCTGGTATTCATCTACGGCAGTGCCGTAAGAATGGAGGTAAAACCTGTAAGCATAGCCATTGTCTGTGAGCAGGACTCAAAACTGAATCACGACATAATAAATGAATTTGCAGGCTCTGATTACTTTAACCTAACCGTTGTGCCATCCTTTGGCATGGGTGAGGAGCTACTTTGTGACAACTCTGTAAAGGCCCTGCTGATCCTAAGCAGTCAGACACAGACAAAAGGCGGCATTCATGAATATATGATCTTTTTAAATGGAGTTGAGTCACAGCTTGCCTCCATCAGTAGGATCTATATTGAAAGCACCCTATCCTCCGCCCTTGACCGATATGGAACAGATGACAGCAGGAACAGTCAGATAAGACTTAATGTCAGAAACTATTTTAATGAGAAGAATGAATCTGTTTACTTCCTGATGTCAGGACAGTATGTAAGCATCATTACCCTTTTGTGTATCTTTCTTGGCAGCTTTGTCATCGCAAGGGAATGGGACAGAGGAACAATAGAAAGTCTGTGTGCCACTAGTGCTACTGCAGCTCAGATTGTCCTTTCAAAGATTGCTGTCTACTATGTCATAGTGCTGTGCTCAGTAATAGAGGTGATAACTCTCGGTCAGACGTTCTATCAGATCCCGATCAGAGGCAGTCTCATCTTACTCTTTATCTCGCTTGCCATCTATTCGCTTGAACTGCTCTGTCTTGGCATCCTGATTTCAGCAAAGCTCAAGAATCAGTTTACGGCAACGCAGATAGCTGTTGTAATAGGATTTCTGCCAACTGTGATGCTCTCAGGCCTTATCTTTGATTTAAAAGCTGTAGAGCCTTTTATTCATGTGATAGGTATCATCATTCCTCCGACCTACGAGGTTAAGGCAATGAGAATTATATTCATGTCAGGAGGCTCACAGGGATTCCTTCTCATGAATCTTTTAATTCAGAGTCTGTGGACACTGCTGTTTATCACTCTGACCGTAAAACAGGTTAAAAAGGACTGCAAATGAGTAGGACTGTACTTTTGTCACTGCAGAGAATTCTATCTCTGATTAAAAAAGAGTTTCTTATCATTCTGATGGATAAAAAAAGCCGTGTGGTCCTTTTTGTACCGGTAATCGTGCAATGCATTATCTTTGGCTACGGAGCAAGCTATCATCTTCAGTCTGTGCCATACGCCATCATGAACAGATCATCTGGAAAACTTGCCTTTGAATTTGAAAATGAACTGCTCAACACTCCCGTTTTTACTCTGATAAAAAAATGCGCAAATGATTCATGCCTCAAAGACTGCATTGAAACATCAAAGTGCCTGCTTAGCATAAATATACGTGACGATTTTGATGACAGCAGAGAGATCTTTATTGGAACTGATGCCAGAAACACGGCTTCAGCCAATACAGCAGCTGGATATCTTTCTGAAATAACACAGTCTCTGAACAGAAGGTTCTCCGGAAAAAGAGGTATCAGCATAAACAGCAGATTTCTCTTTAACGAGAACAACTATACCCGCTATACCATCCTGGTGGGAATGTGTCTTGCCCTGTCCGTCATTCAGGTGCTGCTCCTCTCTGCCCTGTCAGTATGCCGTGAAAAGGAGGATGGCACCTATGACATGATGCTGATGACCCCCTCAAGACCCTTTGAACTTCTGATAGGAAAGGCAACCGCACCTATCTGCATAGCTGCCGTGCAGTCGCTTATCATGATCCTGATCTGTGTCTTCTACTTCAGTATTCCTATGAGAGGATCAATCATTTCGATTATGATGCTGATCTTTACCTTCTCGGCAACTGTTGTAGGAATCGGTCTTGCAGTATCCACAGTAGCAAAGACCACTCAGCAGGCGCTCATTACAGGCTTTATACTCTGTCTTATACTTATCATGACATCAGGTCTTATAACTGCAGTTGACGGTATGCCTGCTTATTTCAAGGTGGTAGCTGCCATAAATCCTGTACACTACGGCATTAACGCCATCTGGCAGATCTTTCTGCAGGGAAAGGGGTATTTTGAGGTTTTAGGCCTGATACTGCCGCTGATAGGTACAGGAATAGTTACATTAAGCGTGGCAGCCTGGCTATTCAGACACAGAATTGACAACTAGACCAGGTTAAAACGCGCAGGCAGACCTCTCATAGATGAAGGATCAGATATCCTTCATCTGAATGGAACAGCCGCATCTTCTGCAGATTGGTATGCTTCCATCTGAAGAAGTGAAATGCACTCCACTCCATCGGCACAGCTCCTGCAGAGCCGGCAGCAGCGATTTGCCATAATCAGAGAGCTCATACTCAACATGAGGAGTGCTCCTGTCTGTAGGGATCACGTGCTTTACTATAAGATTTTTGCCAAGCATATCCTTGAGAACCGAACTTAATACGGTATCAGAGACAGTTGCAAGCTCTTCTCTGATCTTTGAGTATCTGGCTACACCAAAGGTATGCAGCACACACAGTATTCTGCTGTTCCATTTTCCACTGATAAGGGTAATGGCATACTCAAGAGGACAGCGGATGTCATCTTTCTTTTTCTTCTGGTACATTCTTAGCCTTTTCTATCCTTACTAACAAATTTATTGGTGACTCATAAATTTATTAGTATCTGTCAAAAGTTCTGTCCACAAAATAAGATCACTATACATCAATTGTTAATTACTTTGCTACCTAACATAAACTTTAAGGAGAAGCGTATGAACAGCAACTTTACTTTTGCATCTGTAGATACTGATGCACCTCGAACAGAACTTCATGATCTTTTAAAGCTTACAGGAGCTGAAATCTCAATCAACAATATGGCACCTGACACAGAGGCTCCATTTTTCCATCACCACAAGCTAAATGAGGAGTGCTACATAGTACTTGAAGGTTCAGGTCTTGTATATACAGACGGAACAGAAACCGCCATTGGCAGAGGATCAGTTTTTAGGATGTCTTCTTCTGTAGTCAGAAAAATCAGAGCAGGAAGTGAAGGTCTTAAGTTCCTGTGCATTCAGTGTCAGGAGAATTCACTGACTCAGTTCACCTTTGGTGATGGTGCCATTGATGAGAATATTCAATGGTAGTCTCAGGCTAATAAGGCAATAGCCGCACTACAGGTTGTGAAAGTGCGGCCTTATAATTCAAACACTATTTCTAACACACTGATTTACAAGACAAATATCTATAGTTTCTTTTTATTACCAAGTATCAAAACATAGTATTATCAAGTTCCTGCAATCTGTCCTTCCTCTAAAAGAAAGACAGAAGATTCAAAGTTGAATCTGACTGAAAGTAAGCTAAAATAAAGCATAAAGAGATAAGTTTTGGACATCATAAATGGACGTAAAGACATTCAAACCATTACCTGTTGGCAATGAGGACTTTCCTTCATTAAGAGAGAAAGGTCATTACTATGTAGATAAGACACCTTATCTGAAAAATGTCTTTACCGATCCATCATCAGTACTACTTTTTACAAGACCAAGACGCT
>JBJFET010000161.1:0-23119 GCA_051891035.1 Succinivibrio sp.
CTTGGGTTACTCTCGCTGTCTTGCGTGACAACGGAAATGCATTATAGACTTTTTTTGACCGGTGTCAAATTTTTTTTTAATTTTTATTTCAGGAAATCAGAAGACAGCTACGCTCATTCAGTCATCTCAGATAAGGCAGAGTTTCTGAGCCGAAGAGTATAAACCTCAGATTACCTTTATCTGAACGGCTCGAGAGAATCAAAGCCAAATCTGGTTACCATCTGAAGCCGCTCTTTGTAATTTGCAAGTTCCCCAGTGTAAAAAGCTCTGTCGGTAATTGAATCAACCTCAATACTGTCAGACTCGCTGATAACAGTTTTTACCCGTCTTCCTATTGCTTCCCCGGAATCTATGAATCTGCATGCAGGCATAAACTTTGACAGGACATCCTTTACAAAAGGATAATGCGTGCAACCAAGCACCACTGTATCAGGCTGTAGCTCTTTGCTTCTGTTAAGGAAAGGTGAAATTATCTCCTTTATGCATCCTTCATGAACGTATCCAGTTGACAGTCTCTGCTCGGCGATCTTTGCAAGTCGAGCATCACCGACAGAAATTACCTCGCAGTCACTGGCAAAGTTCTTTATCAGATCCTTTGTGTATTCTCTTGATACAGTTCCAGGAGTTGCAAGCAGACCAATTATTCTGTTCTTGCTGACTGCAGCTGCAGGCTTAATGGCAGGTACCACCCCCACAATCGGGATACTGATGTTTCCTCTCAACTCCGGCAGTGCTATGGTACTTGCAGTATTGCAGGCTACCACTACAGCACTTAGCTCAAACTGTCTGCAGGCCTTTTCAATTAATGATTCCACCCTGTCGATGATAAAATCATCTGATTTGTCGCCATATGGGAAACATTCATTGTCAAAAAGATAATATGCTTCAATTTTAGGATTCAGCTCTTTTACAGCCTTGTATATGGATAAACCTCCAACACCTGAATCAAAAAAAAGAACTCTTTTTACTTTGACTTTAGACTCTGACACTTTAAGATCTCTAACTAATACTTATTATTTGGACTGAGAATCATGCTAAAAACTTTAATCGGAACAACTGATCCGCAGAACTATTCACGCTATCTTAATGAAAAAATCTCAAATGTGGTCAGTCTGCTTGAAAATAATAATCTGCAGCTGCCACAGTATGAGGTGTTTGAATCACCTAGCGAATACTACCGTATGAGAACAGAATTTTCTGTGTATTTTAATACGGATCACACGGCTTTTGAATTGTGTATGTTCGAGCCAGGCTCCAAACCTAAAAAACGTATTGAACTAAAGTCATTTCCTGTAGGTTCCAGAGCCATTAACAGAGGTATGGATCTGTTGAAGAAATATCTGCTCAGATACCCAGAACTTAACCATAAGCTTTTTGAAGCAGATTTTCTGAGTAATCAGAAAGGTGAACTGGTGATTTCGCTGAACTTTCACAAAAAGATTGATGAGCTAGCCTTTAAGGAGCAGGCAAAACAGCTGACAGCTGATTTTTCTGCAGAACAGCAGCCGGTCAATTTTGTGGGAAGAGCAAGAAAACAGACCGTTCTTGCCGATACTGACACCATTTTGGAAACCATTCATACCAGAGATAAGGATTTCTACCTCTATCAGGTAGAGGGTAACTTCAGTCAGCCTAACATCTACGCCTGCCAGCATATGGTTCAGTTTGCCAGAGACTGCTGCACTGACTGCAGGGATGTAGATCTGATAGAACTGTACTGTGGCAGCGGAACCTTTACAGTGTGTCTTGCTGACCTCTTTAGAAAGGTTATGTCAACAGAAGTCTCAAGAGTTCCTACTCTGACTGCAATTAAAAACCTTGAAATAAATAATATAACCAATACAAAAATTGCAAGACTGAGTGCTGTTGAGGTAGCTCAGGCATTAGAGGGTAAAAGAGAGTTCAAAAGACTTGCTCAGGCTCAGATTGATGTCAGGGAATATAATCTTAATACTCTCCTTATCGATCCTCCAAGATCAGGTCTTCAGGATAAGGAAGCTCTGGACTTCACCGCAAAATTTGACAGAATTATCTATATTTCCTGCGGTCCTGATTCTCTAGCTTCGGATCTTGCCTACCTGAACAGAACTCACCGCATAGAAAAACTGGCTTTCTTTGATCAGTTCCCTTATACCGATCACCTAGAATCTGGTGTACTGCTCTGCAGAAAATAGATTCGTAGCAAGGTTTAGAAGGTCTCACAAAAGGAGGAGCATTCGCTCCTCCTTTTTGTCAGACATTACCGACTATTTATTTGTAGATGTCAGGCAGAGGGATCTGGGCTACACCAGAATCAACTGCAGCCTTTGCCACAGCAGCTGACAACTGCTGTCTGAGTCTTGGATCCATTGGCTTTGGAATCAGATAATCTCTGCCATATTCAAGATGATCAACCTGTGCAGCCTTTACAACCTCTGCAGGAACTGGCTCCTTTGCTAGTGCTCTTAAAGCTCCCATGGCAGCCTTCATCATCTGAGTATTGATGCACTTTGCTCTTACATCCAAAGCACCTCTGAACAGGTATGGGAAGCACAGTACGTTATTTATCTGATTTGGATAGTCAGAACGGCCTGTACCCATGATAATGTCAGGACGCAGTCTTGCCACAACCTCAGGATCAACCTCAGGATCTGGATTTGAGCAGGCAAAAATTACTGCATTAGGAGCCATGTGTATCACTTCCTCATCATTGATGAGTCCTGGTCCTGATACACCTAAAAGAACATCGGCATCCTTCATTGCCTCCTCAAGAGTCTTTGGACCTGCATCGTTGATAAATCTTGGTTTCTCACCATTGTTGTACTGAGGGCGGTCTGATCTGATGACTCCATGTCTATCTACCATAAAGAAGTTTTCCTTCTTTGCACCGCACTCGATAAGGAAATCTGAACAGGCAATACCGGCAGCACCAGCACCAACGCAGACAACCTTACAGTCCTCAATCTTTTTGCCCTGAAGCTCAACTGCATTGAGAATACCTGCAGTTGTCACAATTGCAGTACCGTGCTGATCGTCATGGAAAATAGGTATGCTGCAGCGCTTTACAAGTTCTCTTTCAATTACGAAACACTCAGGAGCCTTGATATCCTCAAGATTGATACCGCCAAAAGTATTTGCAATGCACTCAACTGTTGTAATGAAGTCCTCAACCGATTTGTTGTCAACTTCAATATCAATTGCGTCAATGCCAGCAAAACGGTTGAACAGCAGTGCCTTACCTTCCATTACAGGCTTTGAAGCCAGAGGTCCTAGATCACCTAATCCTAGAATTGCTGTACCATTTGAAATAATGGCTACAGAATTTCCCTTGCCTGTATATCTGTATGCATTATCAGGATCTTTTGCAATCTCTCTTACAGGTTCTGCTACACCAGGACTATATGCTAAAGTGAGATCATCTGCTGTTTCTGCTGGTTTTGTTATTTCGATTTTTATTTTGCCAGGTACAGGATTCTCGTGATAAGCCAAGGCTCTGTCATGAAGTAATTTAGCATCGTGTGACACAATATAACTCCTTAGTATAATTCTGAAAAATGTTTATCTCGTATTCATAGTTAAGAATAGTAGATAGCCCGCTTGACTGATAATTTTCCTAGGCAGAATTTTGAGGCTAAACGCAAAATTGTGATGAAGAAAACTATTTTTCTAGTCATTTCAAACAATAGTCTAACATTTCAGAATAAAAATAGTTAGAGCAAAAATGTAATTTGCATCATTAACAGGCAGAATTTGGATTTTTTTTGATACAGGTATGAATTTGGAGGAAAAAATAAAGCAGACTTACGTCTGCCTTATTCGATTTGAACTTTAACAGCTTATTTCTTAACAGCAAATGCAGAAATGCCGCCAAAACGCTTCTTGAATGCCTCAACACGTCCGCCGGTATCAACAATCTTCTGCTTACCGGTGAAGAATGGGTGGCACTTAGAGCATACGTCCAAGCTTAAATCGTGACCTGCAGTAGTACGAATTGTGAATGTGTTACCGCATGAGCAACGTACATTAACTTCCTTGTACTCTGGATGGATATTCTCTTTCATTTTAACCTCAACTGCGTGTCGCTCTTTCAGCCACATCTGCGCCGAACACCACACGCCTAAATAGAAACGGTGGCTTATGATAGAAGATTAATTAAAAATATGCAATATTATTATTGAATATTTCGACAAAACAGGCTTATATATGTGTTTTTTCCCCTTTCCATACTGATTTATCACGTATTTTTCTTACGCTAAGGTGCTATACTAGGCACTGGATTTTTATCGGAACCATATATGCCCGTCATATCAGCTCAGCCTTATTTCCATGAATAATACCTTTACTATTGTAAATGTAGCCATTAACAGACCTCTGTTCAGCACTTTTGCCTACAGGATAAACAGAATAATTGACGATTCCTTTGTCGGCGCAAGAGTCATGGTGAATTTTGCAAATCAGGAACAGATTGGAATCATTACTCAGGTTAATCCAGAGACTGATATCGATGTCTCAAGACTTAAGGAGGCTGTTCCTGTTGACACGAACAGTATTATTCCCCATGACATCTTCGCACTTCTGGAATTTGGCAGTTCCTACTATCAGTATCCGTTCGGGCAGTGTCTGAATGCAACTCTGCCAAAACTGCTGAGAAACGGCGCTCCTTTTGACTATGAACAGATTCCAGCCTTAGAGCTGATACCTTCTGTTGATGAACCGACTTTTGAAAAATTCATAGGAAAAATCAAGTCAAAAGAACAGCTTGATATTATTGAAATTCTGAAAAAAGGCCCTGTAAAAAGAAAGGAATTAAGAGAAAGAGGTTTTTCTAGCAGCAGTGAGAATGCTCTTATAAAAAAAGGTCTGGTAAAGCTGTTCAGCATGAAGACAGAAAACATCAGATTCACCTGCAGACAAGGAGATATTCTCAGTGAAGTTCCTCCTGAAGCAAACACTGAACAGTCCGATGCAATTTTAAGGATTTCAAAGGAAAAGCACTTTGCAACCTTTCTTTTAAACGGCATCACAGGATCAGGAAAGACAGAGGTGTATCTGAGAATCATTGAGAATGTGATAAAGGAGGGTAAGGCGGTTCTGATCCTCGTCCCTGAAATTGCCCTGACCCCACAGACTTTTGCAAGATTCTACAGACGCTTCAGCATACCTGTCTCTTCAATGCACTCGGCACTGTCCGACAGAGAAAGACTTGATGCCTATATAGATATGGCAAGTGGCAAATCTGGTATCCTCATCGGTACGAGAACCGCTCTTTTTACCCCTATTCCAAACCTTGGACTGATAGTAGTTGATGAGGAGCATGACAGCTCTTTTAAACAGAATGATTCATTCAGATACCATGCCAGAACCATGGCAATCATGAGGGCAAAGATTAATGACTGCCCGATTGTTTTAGGATCGGCAACACCAAGTCTTGAATCAATCTACAACGCTCAGCGTGGTATTTTCAGGCGTATCGACCTGAAGACTAGAGCAGGAGGAGCATCTCTTCCTTCCTTCTCTCTTATCGATCTCAAAAACGAACCTCTTACAGACGGTCTTAAAACAGGCATCAGTCAAAGTCTAGAAAATGAGATTGGAGAGGAAACTGCAAAGGGAAATCAGGTTCTGCTGTTTTTAAACAGAAGAGGCTATGCTCACCACCTAGTCTGCCATCACTGCGGACACGTCTTTGTCTGCCCTAACTGTGACAATCTGCTTACAGTTCATAAAAAGCAGAATCGACTTCAGTGTCATGTCTGCGAAAACTTCTATCCGATTCCGCAAAGATGCTACGTCTGTGAGAATACCGAACTTATGGAACAGGGATTTGGTACCGAGCAGGTAGCCGAATTTCTAAAACTCAGATACCCGGATGTGGGCGTTGAAAGAATTGACAGAGATTCTGTCACTACAAAAAGCCAGCTTGAATACGGACTCAGCAGGATAAGAAGCGGTAGCTCAAAAATCATGCTCGGAACGCAGATGCTTGCCAAAGGACACGATTTTCCGGATGTGACACTAGTTGGTATTATTGATGTTGACTCGTCACTGTTTTCTGACGACTTTCGTTCGCTTGAAAATACCGCACAGCTTCTAACCCAGGTTTCAGGACGCGCAGGACGAGGAAAGAAAGCTGGCAGAGTTATTATTCAGACTCATCATACCGACAGTCTGCTTATCAACAGACTGATTGATCCTGACTGTTCATATATTGAGATTGCAGAAAAGCTACTTGAAGAACGAAGAAATCTTAATCTGCCACCCTATTCAAGTCAGGCCTTTTTACTGTGCAACTCCACAAACAGAGCCAGAGCATTCAATTATCTTACAGAGGTAAATAAAAAACTCATTAAAATCATAAACAGTAACGCAAATATATCGGTAACAAGAGTGATGTCTGATAAAATGGAGAAAGTTCAGAACAGATACCATTTTCATGTTTTACTGACAGCATCAGACAGAAAAACACTATCTTCGGTTCTGTTAGAGGTGAGAAAAATTACTGAATCCGAGCATTTGCCCTCAGATGTACGTTTTGCCATAGAGGTCGATCCTATAACTATGTACTAATCGCCTTTTGTGGTATCCTTTGTCACCTATATTTTATGCAAATTCTTTTTTCGCAAGGATGTAATATTACACAGGTAAGGTCATGAAACAACTTATTGAGAATTTATTAAGACAAAGCGTTAACACTATCAATACCGACGGTGTTATCAGTCAGGATCTGTTAAACAATATTCGTGTAGACCGAACCAAGGACAGAACTCACGGCGATTTTGCATCAAACATTGCCATGATCCTTGCCAAATCCATGAAAAAGGCTCCTCGCCAGATTGCTCAGGAAATTATCAGTGCTCTGCCAAAAGATGATCACATCGGTCAGATTGAAATTGCAGGACCTGGATTCATTAACTTTTTTATCAACAAGCAGGTTATCGCTGACGCCTTAAAGCAGATGAATTCTGATCCACGTCTTGGCGTTGCAGAGGTTTCACAGCCAAAGAGAATTGTTGTCGATTACTCTGCACCTAATGTTGCAAAGGAGATGGCTGTTCACCATATCCGCTCAACAGTTATCGGTGATGCAGTTGTGAGAGTTCTGGAGTTTCTTGGAAATACCGTAATCAGAGCAAATCACATCGGTGACTGGGGAACTCAGTTTGGTATGCTCATTGCCTATCTTGAGAAAAAGGAAAACGAGCTTGGAAACGGTATGGATCTGAGCGACTTTGAGGCTTTCTACAGAGAAGCAAAAGAATGCTATGACACAGATGAGGAATTTGCTGTAAAAGCCAGAAGCTATGTGGTTCGCCTGCAGGGTGGAGATGAATACTGTCGCACCATGTGGAAAAAGCTTGTAACCATGACAATGGTTCAGAACCAGAAACTCTATGACAGACTTGATGTTACCCTGTCAGACAAGGACATCATGGGTGAGAGCCTTTATAACGATATGCTCCCTGAAGTTGTTGATGATCTGATGAAACGTGGTATCGCAGTTGAAGATCAGGGCGCAGTTGTGGTGTACCTGCCTCAGTTCAAGAACAAGGAAGGAAAACCTCTTGGCAACATCATCAGAAAGAATGATGGTGGCTATCTGTACACAACTACCGATATTGCCTGTGCAAAGTACAGAGCTCAGAAACTTCAGGCAGACAGAATTCTTTATTTCATTGATTCAAGACAGCAGCAGCACCTTGAGACCGTATGGGCAATCTGCAGAAAAGCAGGATATGTCGGAGAGAACGTATCTTTAGAGCATTGTCCTTTTGGAATGATGCTTGGCAAGGATGGCAAACCATTCAAGACAAGATCTGGCGGAACTGTAAAACTAAGAGATGTTCTTGATGAGGCTGAAAGCAGAGTGGCAAAACTTCTTGAGGACAGAAACTCAACCCTCTCAGATGAGGATAAGAAAACTGTTATTCACAACATTGCCATGGGCGCTGTCAAGTACGCAGACCTGTCAAAGAACAGAACAACCGACTACATCTTTGACTGGGATCAGATGCTCTCATTTGAGGGTAACACCTCTCCTTACCTGCAGTATGCATACAGCAGAATCAGAGCCATCTTCAGAAAGGCCAGCGGAATCACCGGTTCTGATGTGAAAATCACCTGTGATGCAGAAGAAGATCTGGCAAACAAGCTTCTGGCATTCTCAGAGACTGTTCAGAGTGTAGGACAGAGAACTCTTCCAAACCTCCTGTGCAATTACCTGTTTGAACTGTCAAACATCTTTATGCATTTCTATGAGGCCTGCCCTATCCTGAAGGATGATGTGGCAGAGGATATCAGACAGAGCAGACTTACTTTGTGCGAACTTACCTCAAAAGTTCTCAGACAGGGTCTGTCACTGCTTGGTATCAATGTTATGGAGCAGATGTAGTTTATGGATACACAGCCACAGAATAACACTTTAGGTTTGAAAGAACGTCTTGAAAAACTGAAATCCAGGTTTCTTTCAGGAAAATCAGTTATTGTCTGCATACTGGTCCTGCTGGCTGTGATTATCATTTGCTATGCGGCTACCTCTGGCACTAACAGTCAGTCTATGGAATTAAATCCTCAGGATTCAGATTCTGGAAGTGCAGAAATAACTTTCAGCAACAGTGCAGTTGCCATTGATTCTGATGTTGATCAGCAGAATTCAGTTGTCGATGCTCTGCAGAACAATGAGGCCCTGACTGTTATGCCTACTCCTTCTGAGAATGAGAGTTCAGAGGGTGCACAGCCCCAAACACACAGTGACAGCGCAATGCAGTATCAGGAGAGGAATGTTCCTGTTGATGCAGATGTGCAGGATAGCTCTGCTGCTACATACAGCAGTTCAGACAGTTCTGTCTCAAAGACAGATGCGGCAAAGACTGTCCAGCTTTACTGCGGAAAATTTAATAATCTAAGTGATGCCAATGCTAAAAAGGCAAACATC
The DNA here is from genome assembly GCA_051891035.1 of Succinivibrio sp. Taxonomy (GTDB): domain Bacteria; phylum Pseudomonadota; class Gammaproteobacteria; order Enterobacterales; family Succinivibrionaceae; genus Succinivibrio. The sequence goes on from JBJFET010000161.1 coordinate 8,912, forward strand.
GCTTTTTCTACAGGCCTTATTTCCAATATCGTCAGAAGAAATAATGTTTATCAGCTCTTTCTTGGAAAATTCAAATCAAGAGAAGAAGCTGTCTCAACATTTAACAGGCTTGATTCATCTGATCTTGTAGATGAGTGTGAATTAGAATTTTCTCATTAGGAATGAATAATGACTACTATAGTATCTGTTAGACGAAATGGTGTTGTTGCTCTTGGTGGTGACGGTCAGGTCACCATGGGTCAGAGCACTATCCTAAAAAGCAATGCCGTCAAGGTAAGAAAGATTTTCAAGAACAAGGTTATAGCCGGTTTTGCCGGCTCTACAGCAGATGCCTTTACTCTCCTCGATCTTTTTGAAAAAAAGCTTGAAGAGCATCAGGGCGTACTCGAAAGAGCAAGCATCTCTCTTGCAAAACTCTGGCGTTCAGACAGAGCTTTAAGAAAACTTGAGGCTATCTTGATTGTTGCCGATAAAAATGACTCACTGATGATTACAGGAACCGGTGATGTCGTACGCATGGACGATGATGTGCTGGCTACAGGATCAGGAGGCAATTATGCCCTTGCAGCTGCAAGAGCTCTGGTTCAGAATACAGATCTTGGTGCAGAGGATATAGTGAAAAAATCTCTGGATATCGCCTGCAATATCTGTGTCTTTACTGACTCTTATCACACCATTGAAACTCTGGAATCAACAAAATAACTTACTGAGATTTATATATGTCTGAGTTAACACCCCGCGAAATCGTAAGCGAATTAGACAAATTTATTATCGGCCAGAAAGAAGCTAAAAAAGCTGTTGCCATTGCACTTAGAAACCGCTGGAGAAGAATGCAGGTTGCAAAGGATCTAAGAGCTGAAATTGTACCTAAAAACATTCTTATGATTGGTCCTACTGGTGTCGGTAAAACAGAAATTGCAAGACGTCTGGCAAAACTTGCTAAGGCTCCTTTTGTAAAGGTAGAAGCTACCAAATATACCGAAGTAGGCTATGTTGGAAAAGACGTCGAATCCATCATTCGTGAACTGGCCGAAGTCTCTATGAAGATGGTAAAGGAAGAGGCTTTCCTCCACAACAAAACTAAAGCAGAAGATGCGGCAGAAGAACGTATCCTTGATGCTCTATTGCCAAATCCTACCGCTACAGAAGAGGAAAAGAACAACTCATCTGCCCGTCAGATGTTCAGAAAGAAATTAAGAGAACATGAGCTTGATGATAAGGAAATCGAGATTGATATTGTCGACAGAAGTCCTACCGTTAATGTAATCGGCGGAGCTCCAGGCATGGACGATCTCAATGATCAGCTGCAGTCTATCTTTGATTCCATGAGCTCCAACAAAAAAGCCACAAAGCGCATGAAAATCAAAGACGCTTTCAAGATCCTCACCGAAGAGGAGGCTTCAAAGCTGTCTCAGAACGATGATCTGAAAACCAAGGCTATCGATCTGGCTGAAAACAATGGTATCGTCTTTATCGATGAAATCGACAAAATTTGTCAGGAAACCCATGACAGAGGCGGAGTTTCAAGACAGGGTGTTCAGAGAGATCTGCTGCCTCTTATTGAAGGATCAAGCGTAAATACAAAATACGGCATGCTCAAGACCGATCATGTACTGTTTATCGCCTCAGGTGCATTCCAGATGTCAAAGCCCTCTGATCTTATTCCTGAGCTTCAGGGCAGACTTCCTATCAGAGTTGAGCTTAAGGCCTTAGAGGCCAAGGATTTTGAAAGGATCCTCAAAGAGCCACACAACAGCCTTACAAAACAGTATGAACTGCTGCTTGCCACTGAGAACGTGACCGTTAAATTTGAGGACAGCGCTATTACCAAAATTGCTGAGGATGCCTACAAAGTTAACGAAAAAACTGAGAATATAGGTGCAAGAAGACTCCATACCCTTATGGAAAAGATCCTTGAGGAAATTTCATTCAGCGCTCCTGACAAATCAGGTCAGACCATTGTCATTGATGACAAATACGTTGATGAGCACCTTGAAGATCTGGTTCAGGATGAAGATATGAGCAGGTATATTCTCTAGTGGACAGCAGGGATCTTAGTGCAAAAGAACAGCTCCTGATTGACAGACTTCAGGAGCTTGATGCTCTGTGTCTTGATGTCTGCAGTCAGCTTGAACATACAAAAGACTCTCTTTGCAGAAAAGATCAGGAAATTCAGACTCTAAGACGTGAGATTGGAAGACTCAAAGAGGAAAACAATCTTCAGAAAGAATTGCTTCAGACTCTGAGAAACAGAGTCGAAGCAGTTCTTGATAATCTTGAATAAACTACTTTGCAGCAGCCGGTTTCAATCTGATAATCGCAAACATAAAAGCCCCCAGAATAGTTGCAATCACCAGCGACAGTATGTATTTTGACAGGTTCTCTGTCAGTGGTATCACAAATATTCCTCCATGAGGTGCATAGCATCCGCAACGGAAAAACATTGATAAGCCACCTGCTACAGCTGAACAGAATATGCATGCAATTCTCATCTTTACAGGATTGTATCCAAGATATGGAATTACACCTTCTGTAATGAATACCAGCCCCTTGCCAAGAGCAATGTATCGGTTCTTTCTTTCATTCTCAGTAAACACCTGAGGAACCATAACTGCAGATAATCCTGCTGCAAGAGGAGGGATCATGCCTCCTGCCATAATTGCAGCCATAATCAGTGTACCTGCTCCTGTCTCAGGCAGTGAGTCAGCTAGTAACAGCACTCCTATTGCATAGGCTGTCTTGTTATATGGTCCGCCCATATCGGCTGACATCATTCCTCCAAGCACTGCTCCTATGAGTACCAGTACAGGAGTTGATGCTTCGGTTATATAGCTCTGAATATATTCATCAAGAAGCTGTGCCGGTATATTTACAAACGTCAGGGCGATTATCGATGTTAGTAGCGCTCCTATCAAAGGATAGAGGATCAGCGCAACAATCGCATCATGCCCCCTAAAGAATCTTGCAGCAAAGGATGTTGCTATCAGTGCAACTCCTCCTCCCACAAAACCGTTTACCACCGCTCCTATAACTCCTGAGGAACCGAGATCTGCCATTACACCGCCTGTAAATCCTGCAACCAGGGCTGTTCTTCCTCTGATTGAGAAGGCAATAAATGCGCTCAGAATTGGAAAGAGCAATGTTCCGATACTGTATCCGATTCGGTCAAAAAAGAAACCAAGCTGGGTTCCCTGAATAAATTCAAGCCTTGCCAGAGCCGATAGAATTCCTGCTGTAGCCGCAATCGGCATAATATAGGTCATACCACTCATGAGATGGCGGTACAGACGCATATACAGTGAGCTTGTATTGTTGATTACACCTGTCTGATACTTTGGACACTTTGAATCTAAGGCTTTTTCTATGAGTTCCTGTGGCTTTCTGATGCCATCTACAACGCCGACACGAATAAGAGGTTTACCAATGAACCTGTCCATCTCCACAATTCTGTCGGCAGCCACAATAACCGCTTTGGCTCTGGCTATTTCCTCTGGCAGCAGTCTGTTTCTGTTTCCTGCTGCGCCATCGGTTTCAATCTTGATACGAAGGCCCATTTCCTTGGCTTTGTTCTCAAGTGCCTCTGCTGCCATGTAGGTATGGGACAGTCCGGCAGGACATGCGGTAACTGCCACAAGATCATATGAGCTGTCTTCTGCTCCAGCCTCTCCCTGATGTTCCTGTGTCTTCTTGATCTCTTCTTTCTTTTTGCTGTCTTTTTTGATTTCCTGCTTTTCAGCCTGATTGATAATGCTCAGAAATTCATCAACACTCTTTGATTCTAGAAGATTATTTCGAAATTCCTCTGAAACAAGCAGTGTTGAAAGTCTTGCTAGAACATCAAGATGGGCATCAGATGCCTGATGAGGAGAGGCAATCAGGAAGAACAGTTTTGTTTCCTTGCCATCAAGGCTGTCAAAATCCACTCCTGATGGGACAACCATGGCTGCAAGTCCAGGCTTTTTTACGCCCGCGCTCTTGGCATGAGGAATCGCCACGCCTTCTCCAAGACCTGTCGATACTTTTGATTCACGATCAAATACTGCTGTTCTGAATCTTTCTGAGTCAGAAAGACAGTCCGTTTTAGACATCAGATCAACCAGACAGTTGATAGCCTGCTCTTTTGTTTTTACATTCACGTTTAAGCTGACTGCTCTAGGGTCTAAAAGATCGCAAATACGCATAAGCTTTCCTTCGTTGAATATGATCAATCACCTGTTGCCTTAGGTGAAGCATATCTGATTTGTACTGTTTGTCTGAACTCTTAAGATATATCTATATCTGTTTAATCGTTATAGCTGGACACTCTTCCTGCGCCTTGCCAGGCTGACAGCCAGAGAGTGTCTGATCCATATCAAGAGATGGCATCTCCATCTGAGGAACGCCTACTACTCTTGCAGGTACTCCCACTACAGTCGTATGAGCCGGTACGTCGCGTAGCACTACAGATCCTGCTCCGACAACTGCACCCTCACCGATACGGATGTTTCCAAGTACCTTGGCACCTGCGCCAATCATAACGCCCTTTCCAACCTTTGGATGCCTGTCGCCCTGCTCTTTTCCTGTTCCACCCAGCGTAACGTCATGCAACATTGAGACCGTATCAGCTACCACCGCAGTCTCGCCAATTACAATATTGGTTGCATGATCAAGCATCAGCCCTTTTCCGATTTTTGCTGCAGGATGGATATCCACAGAAAAAACATCTGAAATTCTGCTCTGAATATAGCAGGCCAGATCCAATCTGCCCTTTTCCCAGAGCCAGTGCGATATTCTCCATGATTCGAGCACATGGGGGCCTTTGAGGAACAGAAGAATTCTTACAAGAGATGTGGAGGCAGGATCTCGGTTTACCACTGCATTCACATCCGCCACGGCACTGACAATCAGTGACGGATCATCTGCATAGGCCTGCATACAGACCTGAAAGAGCTGCTGTCTGTCAACTTCTCTTGATGACAGCTTAGAGCTGATTATTCTTGCAAGGCTCTGATCAAGGCCTGAACAGGTCAGTATCTGCCTGCCCATAATATCTGCAAGAACAGGCTCTTTTCTTACAACCTGTCTTGCCTCTTCTACAAGAGCTGACCAGAAAGAGTGAATGTCAGGATCAAGTGCCGACATGGAATTTCCTAATTAATGAAACACTATAACCAAGCTGTGCTCAACTTGACGTCTTATTTTATCATATTTTCAAGGTTCTTTACTCTTCGTGCCCAGCTGAATTGTCCGAGCTCAGAATATCAGTTTCATCCTCAAAATTTACATTCTCATAGGTAGATCTTTCATCTGGCTCCATGTGCATTACAATCTCCGCATCAGGAAAATCCTCGCGGATACGGTTTTCTACACTGTCTGTTATATCATGGGCCTGAGCCAGAGACATCTTTCCGTTGAGCACTAGATGCCCCTGAATATAGTACATTGGTCCAGCCCGGTGTGCTTTCAGATCATGGCAGGAGATTACCCCCTGCACTGATATTATCCTGCCTAAGATCCTGGATACTGTTTTTGCATCAAGATTCTTGTCAAGCAGGGTCTGAATTGCATCAAATGCTATTGAGTATGCGCCCTTGAATATGAAAAGACCGATTAAGGAGGCAAACAGACCATCAGCCCAGACAAAGCCGTAAAAATTCAGAACAAGCGCTACCATCACTCCTATGTTCAGAGATACATCTGACATATAGTGAAGACGATCTGCCCTGATAGCCTCACTTTTGGTCTTCTTCAGCACGTAGGACTGAAATACAACTAAAAGCACAGTTATTATGATACTGATGATCGAAATGACTATTGCCAGATCAATGTGCTGAACTTCCCTTGGATTGATAAAGCGCTCTATGCCGTGAATCACCAGAAGTACGGCAGAACCGCCTATGAATGCAGCCTGAGCAAGAGAGGCTAAAGCCTGTGACTTGTGATGTCCGTAACGGTGCTCACTGTCTGGAGGAGCCAGGGAGAATTTTAATGCCAGAAGATTAACTAAAGAGGCCAGCAGATCAAACATGGAATCTGTCAGTGACGCAAATATTACCGTTGATGCACTGATGATCCACACTGCAAGTTTTATGATAATAAAAAGAACTGATGTGCACACAGAGGCAATACCAGCCATCAGAACAAGCTTTTTGTATTTTTCTATTCTTTGAGTATTCATATTACTCATTATCCGCAGACTATCTTTCTATAGGAAACTCAAATTCTCTTTCTGAACCCAAACAGCATAAGTACATAAAACATTAGCTGATATATAGGAGCTATAGTAGAATTTTACAGTCAAAACAACAAAGAATTAAGTTAAAACAGCATATGCATACAAATATTGTCAGCACCTTTCACAAATATATTCTCTCAAAAGAGTATCTTTCTCAAATTTCTAAAAAAACTCTCTGCTATTTTTGTGCTGATACAATATGTTTAAACTAAACTATTAATATGACTCTGTTGTGGTTCCTATTTTAAGATGAGGTTCCTAGCTTTTCACCTGCTAGGGGATACTATTATGATACTGAATAAAATTCTAAGATTCTTTCTGTATTGGCCATTTAGAGTGACAACCAAATGCGAAACAATACCATACGAACCTCTTAAACAGCTAAACATTGACAGAAGCAAAATCATTGTCTATGTGACAGTTTCATCTTCTCTTGCCAACCTGATGTGTATCGAGAGAGCTGTTGTGAAATTGGGTATGCCTTCGCCTTTTGATAAAATCTCTCTGTTCGGACAGTCTTATCCTAGAGTCTGCTACTTGAGATCTCCTGGCTTCTTCTCAACTTCAGGATCAAGGAATCACGACCTTACTACAACCTTTGAACAGTGGTTCAATCTGCACAAGACTACAGGTCAGGAAATTGAAATTATTCCTATTACCGTTCTGTGGTCCCGAAGCCCTGGTTATGACAAGCTGGCTCTGAACGGTTTCAATGCTGCAACTCCTTCTATCAAAAAATTCTTTAACATGATTTTTGCCGGCAGAGACAACTGCACAATCTTCTGCGGATCATTCGATATCAGTGAAGCTAAGGAGCGCTTTGACGGCTCCCTTTTCTCTAAGGATCTGAACAGAACATTCAGACTTATCTTCATGAAGAACGCCCGTTCTGTTATCGGTAAGCCACTGCCTAACAGAAAAATCGTTATTGAAGACATCCTAAGTAAACCTGCAGTTCAGGATGCAATCAATCTTGCTGTAAAGGAAAACGGCAAAAGCTTTGAGGAAAATCTGCAACGAGCAAGAAATATCCTTGAGAGTATGGTGGCTGATACCCGCTACCCTCTCATCAGATTCCTGAACACCATTATTTCTACCATCTGGAGCAGGATTTATCAGGGACAAACCATTATGGGAGCTGATACGGTAAGACAGCTCGTGCAGACAGGTCATGAGATTATTTACATCCCATGTCACCGCTCTCATATGGATTATGTTCTACTTACCTTTGTGCTCTTCCATGAAGGTCTCCCTCTGCCACAGATAGCCTCTGGAGACAATCTCAATTTCTTCCCTGTAGGTCCGCTCATCAGACGCTGTGGCTCGTACTTTATCAGAAGAAAAATGAAAGGTGACGAGTTCTATATAACCATCTTCAGAGAATATCTCAATCTTCTGTTTGAGCACGGATTTGCTACTGAATTCTTTATCGAAGGCGGCCGTTCAAGAACCGGAAGAACTCTTCCGCCTAAGACAGGTATGGTTGCTATGACAGTTCAGTCTCAGTTAAGAGGCATCAAACGACCAATCGCCTTCGTTCCTACCTATCTTGGATATGAGCACGTATCTGAGGTTGGTGTCTATATGAGAGAACTCAACGGTGAGAGCAAGAAAAAAGAAAGCGCCGCCGCTCTGCTGGGTATTTTCAAGAGGTTTAGAAACTACGGTCGTGGCTATGTTACCTTTGGCAAGCCAGTTGTTGTACCTAAGTTTTTAAATCAGTATGTTCCTGACTGGAAGAACTATATCGATCCTACCGGCACTGCAAGACCAGAGTGGCTGAACGATACAGTTAATCAGATGGCACACAGGATCATTATCAATCTCAATGACTCTGCCACCATCAATGGTATCAATCTGAGTGCTCTTGCCATTATGAATGTTGCTGATCATGCCATGAGCATGAGACAGCTGCAAAAGTGTATCGACATGTACCTGAAACTGCTGCATGTCGACCCAAAACGTAGACCATCCATTCCTACTGCCTCAACATCGACCCTTATCAAACAGGCAACTGATCTCAATAAATTCCATGTTTATGATATAGGCGATGACATGAAGTTCGTAAGACCAAGTCACGGTCAGTCCCTGCAGCTTACCTACTTCCAAAACAATATCGTGCATCTGTTTGCTCTTCCTGCACTTCTGGCCAATATCATCATCAGGAACGGTCATATTCTCAGAGAGGATGTAAGATCACATGCGCGCTCACTGTTCTATTTCCTAAGACATGAGCTCTTTGCTCCTGTAGATGAGGAGGATCTGGATAACCTTATTGACAAGTATCTTGATACTTTCCTTGTGGAAGGCTATATCACCCGTGATTCTGACATGCTGTTTGTATCAGGCGACGGCTATGAGGAGTTCTACATTCTCTCTCGCTGTATCTATCATAATCTTGTCCGTTATCTTGTTGCGGTTACTGCTCTTAGAAACACCAAGGATGGAACTATCGATGTCCAGACTTTCGTACAGAAGTGTCTTACCTACTCAAGAAGACTGCCAATAGAAGTCACAAATAACTCACCAGAGTTTGCAGATCCTATCCTGTTTAAGATCATGTGTGATACATTTATCAGGCACAAGTACTTCGAGGTTAAAGAAGACAAGACAATTTACGTTAATAAAGAGAAGGTTCAGAAATTGAATAAAGCCGCTTCACCACTTTTAGGTGCACGCGATGTCAGAATTCTCAACGGAAGAGTTCTGACAAGAAAAAATGATGAACACCATCTTGAAGGATCTGTTAACTCATAGGATTTAGTTATGTTATTCAAGTTATTGCAGTACATCTTCGCTTCACTGCTTATAGCATTCTGCCCTTACGCACTAGCCTCAGGGCATGGAGGGTCAAGTGAACCTGAACCAGAGCAGTTAGAACCTGAAATCGGTTACTATCCTTTAACCCCTGATCTGACAACAAATGTTGCCACTCTCAATCCAAGAGACAAGTTGCATTATGTCAGAATCAAAATGAGTCTTATGATTGAAGATAGCAGAGACAGCACCATCATTGCAGATGTGGAGCCTGTTATCAGAGATGCGATTATTACCATTCTCGGCACCAAGGAATTCGGTCAGGTTGCAACAAACGAAGCAAGAGAAAAGATCAGAATTGAGTGCAGAGAAAAGATCATATCAATCATGAGGGAAAAGTTTGGCAAGCCCATTATTATGGATCTGCTGTTCCTCAATTATATGTACCAGTAACAGAGATTTCCTGCAAAAAGGTCAGCACAAATGCTGACCTTTTTTGATATCTATTCTGATTCTACTGGCCTGATACCGTCATATCAGGAATAAACACGGAGCCGGTCTGAATCTTGTAGCGCCTGTCAATATCATCCGCTACAGCCTGCATATTCATAAACATGTCCTTAAGGTTACCGGCAATGGTTATTCCTTCAACAGAATGAACAAATTTACCGTTCTTAAAGTAGTATCCCTCAGCTCCTCTTGAATAGTTTCCGCTGGTAAGATCAACTCCCTGCCCCATAAGACCTGTTACTACAATACCCTCTCCTACACTGGAGAGCAGATCATCAAACGACAGGGAATGCTCATCATCAAATCTTACAAACCAGTTGTGTATTCCACTTGCATGGCCGTTGGTCTGCATCTTTAGCTTTCTTGATGAATAGGTTCCAAGAAGATATTCTTTTAATATGCCGTTCTCAACTATGTCGCTTACTCTTACCTGTACTCCGTCACCATCATAGTTTCTGGCACCATGGGATTTCCTGATGAATGGATCTTCATGAACAGTTACAAATGACGGCAGGATCTGAGTTCCAAGTCTTCCACACAAAAAAGAACTCTTTCTGTAGATTGCGCTTCCAGAAATGGCACTTGACAGTATTCCCCATAATGAGACTGCTGCACTGTCCTTAAAGATAATATTGTATCTTCCTGTTTCAATACTTTTTGCACCAAGTTTTCTGCAGGTTTTGCTGATTGCCTCCTCCACTACAGATTCTCTGCTGTCAAGATCACTGTAAGCTCTTGCAAGTGTAAAGCCACTGCCTCTCTGCATTTTTCCGTCGCTCTGACCTAAAAGAACCAGTGAGGCTGAAACCGAACTTTGTGAGCGGGCCTGATTGAATCCATTTGAATTGGCAAGAACTCCTGTATAAATGGTATTGTCAAAACTTGCTCCATCAGAATTTTTTATGCAGGCAATATTTCTCTCAAGTGCCATTTTCTCAAGGCTTATTGCATAATCCGTTGCAAGATCAGCTGAAAACTCATTTTCAAAAACCAGATCAAGATCTTTTATGTCTGTGCACATCAGTTCTCTATCAGCAAGTCCTGCACACTCATCAGCATTTGAATAACCGGCTATATTGATTGCAGATGACACGGTTTCCCTAATGGCAGACTCTGACATATCAGTAGTGGAGGCGCTTCCCCTTTTCCTGTCTTTATACACTGTAATTTCAAGACCGTTGTCTCGGTTGTATTCAACATTTTCAACCTCACCATTACGGCTTGATACAGAAATCCCCTTCACTCCGCCGACTGTCACCTCACATTCGTCAGCGCCATTCTGCAGGGCCTGCTTTATAACTGATGATGCTATTTCCTGCAGCTGCTCTTCTGTCTTTCTTAGATTTGCTTTAAATTCTGTCATACTCTATATTGCTGTTAGTTTTCTGATAAACACTGCTATTATAATGGCATTACTTGTAAAATCAGTCAGCAGGCCCAAATAATTATGCAATTTATACTGCTAGCAAAAAAATTAAAACCATTTACTCTTCTGATTGCTATTCTGCTAGGATTTCTCACCTTTGTACTGTTTCACTATGTGCAGGCTACCATCTGTTTAAGGCCTGCTGCAAAGCTTATTGACTCCAATCTGCATCTGGTGCTGTGCCTAATCCTCTTTTGTGCCTATATGAAGATTGACTTTAGGCAGATGAAGCCAAGAACTTGGCATCTTATTGTCTGCCTTATCCAGATAATCTTCGGGCTGTCTTTTGCTCTCCTTGTAAACATAGCCGGATTTTCAGATTTTGTTGATACCATTCTTATGGGGGTGATTGTATGTATCCTCACTCCGACAGCAGCCTCTGCCTCGGTAATTACAGGAAAGCTTGGTGGCAATGAGTCAACTCTTACAACGTTCATTATCATTGGAAATTTTGTTGCGTCAATTGGAATTCCACTTATCTTTCCTATTATCAGCAATGATGAAACCAGCTCATTCTGGCAGGAATTCTTAAGTATCCTCTGTCTGGTATTCCCTATTATTATTCTGCCTCTGTCAGTTGCAGTATTTATCCGCTCATTCATGAAAAGACTCACGAAGTTCCTGATCGGACATATTAAGGATCTCGGCTTTTACCTCTGGGCTTTCGTAATTTATGTAATGTCTGCCAAGACCTTTGCCAATATAGCTAATTCAAACTGTTCATTTGAACAGATTGTGCTGTTTTCATTTGCTGGCCTTGTTTGTACCGTCACACAGTTTGCCTTAGGTAAGGCTATAGGTCAGATCTACGGACTTAGAATAAGCGCAGGACAGGGAATGGGGCAGAAAAACATGCTGCTTGGCATCTGGGTAACCCTGACCTATCTGTATCCTACTGTATCGATTATTCCTGGAACCTATATACTCTGGCAGAATATCATAAACGCTTGGCAGATGTGGCATCGTGAAAGGATGATAAGGATATGGGAGAGGCTTGGCATTCCCCCATATCAAGAATAGATGGCACGAAATTCTCTATGGCAGTTACAGTTAAAGCATAAACTTTCTGTCAGGCAGAGCTTTTGTGCCTTTACTTAAAATGAGTCAGGATCGTCAACAGAGAATTCCTGATCACCAATCGGCATAAAGCCAATCAGCACATTTCCCTGCTCCTTTAATGCAGGAACCCAGCTCTCATCCCATGCCTTCTTGGTAACGAATACAGCTTCTGCCTTCTCCTGACCTGATCCCTGTGCGTAGGCATTGGCCAGTCTTTCATGAGACCATACAGGAATTACTGAATACTTTACATCGTCCTCGTCACCCTCGGTATCTTCAAGTACTATCGGACCATCTGCATCAACCAGTATGTACAGACCTTCGTTTTCTTCAACTGCTTTTTTGAACATTGCCTGTCTGTACTCTGCATTCAATGATTTGATAGCTTCAAATTCCTTATCTGTTAGTTCTTTCATTGCTTAATATCCTCTTTCAAGAATTGGTTTTAGGAACTGCCCTGTAAATGATCCTTCACACTTGCTTACCTGCTCTGGTGTACCAGTGCAGATAACCTGACCTCCACCATTTCCGCCTTCAGGCCCCAGATCAATAAGATAATCTGCTGATTTGATAACATCAAGATTATGCTCTATCACTACAATGGTATTTCCCTGATCTCTGAGCTTCATTAAAACATCCAAAAGCAGTCTTACATCCTCAAAATGAAGTCCTGTGGTAGGTTCATCTAGAACATACAGAGTTCTGCCGGTAGCTCTTTTTGACAGTTCTTTTGACAGTTTGATCCTCTGTGCCTCACCACCAGAGAATGTTGTAGCTGCCTGACCTAGTGTAATGTAGGAAAGTCCCACCTCCATCAGAGTTCTGAGCTTCGAGGCAATTGAAGGGACTGATTCAAAGAACTCAAGCGCCTGCTCCACATTCATTTCAAGCACATCGGAAATCGTCTTGCCCTTGTACATCACTTCAAGGGTTTCTCTGTTATACCTTTTACCCTGACACTGCTCGCACTTAACAAACACATCAGGAAGGAAGTTCATGGAAACCTTGATGGTGCCATCACCCTGACAGGCCTCACAGCGTCCCCCCTTGACGTTAAATGAGAATCTTCCGGCACTATAACCGCGGGCCCTTGCCTCTGGTGTTTTGGCAAACAGTTCTCTTATGTCAGAAAACAGTCCGACATAAGTTGCCGGATTTGATCTTGGAGTTCTGCCTATAGGGCTCTGATCAATACAGATGATCTTGTCAAAATTCTCAAGACCTGTAATCTTTGAATAAGGGGCAGGATCATCATTGGCTGTAACACCGTTCAACTTTCTCTCCGCAACTCGGACTAAAGTGTCATTTACCAGTGTTGATTTTCCCGATCCTGACACACCTGTTACCACAATAAAACATCCTGCAGGGAAGCTTACGGTAATGTCTTTAAGGTTGTTACCCCTGCACCCTTCAAGAGTAAGACATCTGCTCTTTACCGCCTTATTGCGTTTTGCTGGGATGCTGATGGTTTTTCTTCCGGACAGATAATCTCCTGTAAGAGAATCAGCTGTATTTTCAATATCTTTAACGCTACCTATGGCTACAACCTGACCTCCGTTGATACCTGCGCCAGGACCAATATCAACAAGACAGTCAGCAGCTCTCATTGTATCTTCATCGTGTTCTACCACAATAACGGTGTTGCCTATGTCTCTTAAGTTCTTTAAGGTAGACAGAAGCTTTGAATTGTCTCTCTGATGAAGACCAATGCTAGGTTCATCAAGTACATACATGACTCCGGTAAGTCCTGCGCCTATCTGACTTGCAAGTCTGATTCTCTGAGATTCACCTCCTGATAGAGTTTCTGCTGAGCGGGAAAGAGAAAGATAGCCTAATCCCACATTTATCAGGAAGGTTAACCTGCTTCTGACCTCTTTTAGGATCCTTGCGGCAATACTCTGTTCCTGCTCGGTTAGTTTTATTGTATTAAAAAACTCATAGCATTCTGTTACAGAGAAACTGCTGACCTCAGGCAGGCTCTTTCCGTTTACAAAAACATTGCAGTATTCCTTTTTCAGTCTTGCTCCCTTGCATTCAGGACATGGCAGCGGTCGCATCAGCTTTGATATATAGTACCTTACATATTCAGATTCAGTCTCATGAAGCCTTCTCTCATAGTTTGGAATAACTCCTTCAAAAGGCTCCTCGCTGTTTCTGGTCTTCCTGCCTCCTGAATAAACAATTTCAATAGGAATGGCTGTCTTTCCTGTTCCATACAGAAAATAATTCCTTTCCTTTTCAG
>JBJFET010000162.1:0-5081 GCA_051891035.1 Succinivibrio sp.
CTAGACCGCATCTATAAGCGTTTTGTTAGTTAATTTTGAATCGCAAAACTTGAGTTAGTGAGATTATAGATTTTTTCTTTTTTTATCTTCACTGCTCCTGTCGCCTGTCATAAAAGTTGTTAAAACTCCTCTGTACTTATACGTTTCATCTGCATGACTCCTGTTAATACTCATATCATAACAGTATCATGCGTATAGCAGGTTTGTGAATGCTTGTTGGCAGAGTGAATAGTTACAGTTCGTGGCATGACTTTTATGTTTTCCATACTTACCCTATATATTCTTCCATTTTCTTACTAATAATTTGCAAAGGTCATTTTTTTGAAATACATCTAAAGTATTGTTTTCTAAAATTCTCCTACAATCTCAATTTATTACAGGAGAATACAAATGAAATTAGAAGCTGCATTTATCTTTATCGCACCCAAAACCAATATGAATACACACAGAGCAAAAATCAGCACTGATATTCTGAATCTTAACGTGGTGGGTGTTTCAAACTATAATGAAGCTGTTGAGGTTGCTCAGAAGCTTGTTAATGATGGAGTTAAAGCTATTGAGCTGTGCGCAGGCTTTGGAAACGAAGGAATTGCCTTGATTAACAGAGCTGTTAAAAACAAGGCTGTTGTTGGTGCGGTTAAATTTGACATCCATCCAGGTCTTGAGTTTAAGAGTGGCGACGAAATCTTCGCATAGTTTGATGGAGCTGTCATGAAGAATATTATCAGAATTACAGAACTTGGAAACTGTGAGCATATTGCAGGATCAGGTATGGTTACGATCCCTGAACATACTCACAAGAGTTTTACTGTAGTTCTGATTTCTTCAGGAGAGCTTGAAATAAGTATCAATTCACAGAAGATGGAGGTAGCAAGTGGATGCGCAATCGTGCTTCCTCCTAACAATGCCCTGTCACTCTCCTCAAAAAGAGTATTCATACCACTCTCTGTCAGTACACAACGATCTTTGCTCACTTATGTGCAAAGATACAGCCTCGCCTTTTGTTTTTCAGGATAATGGCGATCTTTATTCGATATTCTCGAATTTTGAGAGTTTTGAAAGTGACACAACTTTAGTCAATCTGCTTATGAAGGTTATATGTCATTTCAGACAGGAACCTAATGTAAATAAGCCTAAGCTAAATATGCAAAAAATCAAGATTGTTCAGCTTGCGGCTGATTTTATTGAAAAGCATGTAACAGAAGAAATTTCCATACAGATGATGGCTAAATGTCTTAATGTGTCATCAGGATATCTTTCAAGAACCTTTAAAAAACATATGCATATAACGCCAAAACAGTATCAGATCCAGACACGATTAAGACTTGCAAAAAAAAGCATGGAAGAACAAAATTCTGATATACAGACTGCCTATGATACAGGATTTTCCTCTCAGAGCCATCTGTGTAGCGTATTTAAAAAATATATGGGAATCTGTGTTGGTGATTACAAAAACTGCAAAGAATAATTCTAACAACCTGTTATCTGCATAAAGATACAGTGACTGTACAATACGAACTCTGTCTGTAAGATTTAATCGGCATATAAATCGCTTTTGTTGAAAAATCGAGCCTGGATAAACAAAAAAAAACTGATCTCAGACTTTACAAAGCCTTAAAATTTGTTATCATAGTCACCGTTGCCCAGGTGGTGAAATTGGTAGACACGCTACTTTGAGGGGGTAGTTCTGCAAGGAGTACGAGTTCAAGTCTCGTCCTGGGCACCAAACTCACCGATCGTATTTCAGATACGCAAAATTTGCGAAATGAATTTTCGCAGAATCAAGTCTCTTTATCACAAAATCTCAAAAATAAAGAATTTAAAAATCAAAGGGTTACACAAAAGTGTGATCTACATCATTGTTTTAAAAAATTTCAGTCAGCAAATTTTTTCAGTTCGGTGCTCGAAAAGGCTGAAAAAATCAATCCCAACATAAATCCCGCTATAAATAAAGATCACTTCTTCGGATACTCTGTAGGAGTTATTGGGGTTCTTTATCCTTACTTTAATGAAAAATCTCTTTCTTCTACTCAGAAGATCTTTTTATCCCTTTTGTTAAACCTCTGTAAAAATTCAAACGATTGCAGTACCGATCTTTCAAATCAGGAGATATCAGAATACTCTGGTTATCTATTTGACTATATGTCTGTATATCGCAATATAAGCGCACTGGATAAACTGGGGATTCTGCATATCAGATACCAGGGAGCAAAGCGCCTTATCTCAATACAGAACTTTTTTACACACAACTGCTTCAACTCTCCTTATAAACTTATCTGCAGCCTTTACTCTCAAAACTCTGAGCAGCTGTTATCTCCATCTGAGATCTTGGTGTTCTCATACCTCATGGATAAGGCAGTATTTCATGCAAAGGCAGGAATTGGCTATATTTCAGGAACTTTGGATACTGACAGAATTAGGGAGAATCTGTGCTTATCTGACAGAACTTTAAGAAATTGTTTTCTGTCCTTCTATTCAATGGGAATTGTCCGACCTTTTGAAGCTCCAAAAACTTCAACTGACTCAAAGGTTAGAGCTGTTATCTTTCATCCAGATATTGCTCTTTCAATTTCAGAGACATTAACCGTTACACCAACAGCATCATGTAACCAGATCCTGAAGAAAAGATTAACCCGCCTGACAGGACTCAATGTGGATGAAATAAATAGCTTATCCTATGCAGAACTGTTACAGCTATATCTTTGCGATTCTCAAAAAAGACTCAACTCTGGAAAAAAATGTAAAGGTATATTGCCAGAAATAGGCTTATATGGAAAAAAATGTAAGATTTTACATGGGGCACTTGGAAAAAAATGTAAAGATCAGCACTCCCAAATCAGCGTACCTGGAAAAAAATGTAAGATCCCACAGGGGGTAACTGGAAAAAAATGTAAGACCAGCCTGGAAAAAAATGTAAGCTGTATTAATAAGGATCTAACGATCTTATATAAGTCCTTTTGATCTTTTGGAGCGTACCTAAATGGCTGATAGAATTTCTAAAGAGAAAAGAAGTTGGAATATGAGCCGAATCAGAGGACAGGAAACGTCTCTTGAAGTAATGGTCAGATCCTATCTCTTCAGAAAAGGCTTCAGATTCAGAAAAAATGTAAAAAATCTTCCAGGAAAACCTGACGTTGTTTTGCCAAAATACAAAACTGTTATCTTTATAAATGGGTGTTTCTGGCATCATCATGAAGGGTGCAGTTTAGCTGTGATACCTAAAACAAGGACTGACTTCTGGATGGAAAAGTTCAGAAAAAATCGTCAGAATGACAAAAATAACGGGGAACTTCTTGAAAAGGATGGTTGGACTGTAATAACTCTTTGGGAATGCACAATAAAAAAAGATTTTTTCAGAACTATGGAATCTGTTGAAAGCAGAATATGTGAAAAAGAACCTTACAAAATATAACTGCTGTTCAATAAGCTAAGTTGTACCATTAGTTCTAATAATATTGGAGTGTCTTATTATGTCCAATTCTATTGATTCTTTAAAAATAAGATATTTTCCTCATAGCGATCTCATGCATCTTTTTATGTGCCAAAAGGTAATAGGCTTTTGCGAAGAGAACAAAACGCAATTTATAAATAACTCACTGGAGTTTAACGACATCAATAATATTTTTGAGTTATCGAGCGTCATAGATTATTTTGAAAAATCAGAGTTCTTTAGCAATAAAAATCCTCATACTTATGACATCCTTCAGAGTATTGACAAAAGCGTCCTCATCCAAAACAAAATAAAAATGGTACGTGATTGTCTGTCTAAAATAACTGAAGGCAGTATTCATTTAATTGAAATTATAAAATCTGTACATCGTGAATACAGATATGAAGTGATCCCTTTTTTTGTTACCTATTACAAGGATCTCAACCATTTAATATCTAAAGAGGTTATTGATTATCTTTGTGACAATTCTTATCTTTATTATATTTTGGAGAATCGTTCTTTTAGAAATAAGACAGCTACATTTTTAAAAGACTATTTATTTGAACATCCTGAGACAATAGGTTTATTTCTTCACAAAAATCTTATAACAGCGAAAGCAGAGCCATTCAACTTTACTCAGAAAGAAATTAATAATCAGGTTGAAAAATACATTCATATTCCACAAAATGAAATTGCAATTGGAGTGCTTTCAGAAATAATTAAAATAGACTGTTTAACGACTGATATCAGATTCAAATGTTATCAGTTAATGCAGGAAAAAATGAAAAATGAGGTTCATTGGTTTCCTTTACAGACAAGAATAAAATTTATCTCTCAAGAAGAACCTGCCAAGATAATTACAAATGAATCTGATGGAACTGTAGCGACAATCAGTTTCAACAGAGATTTAATTTTGCAGAATTTGGATTATTCTTCTATATTGAATAATTTTATTTATCTTTTTCATTTTATAGATCCATATCATAGAGTCATATTTATTAGTGCTCCTGGTTATAAAAAAGGTTCTTTGATTGAACTGTTTTCCGTAGGGAACAAGTCCAGAAAAGATTATTTTGATTCCAATCCCATATGGAAAAGTATGTTTGACATGGCTGTAATGGAAACGAAAATATACAGTGACTTTCTGAAAGAAAGGAATATCTATTTAGAAGAAATCATTCATTGGTTTTTTGAAGAGCACATAAAAAATGTTTTTTGCATAAACAACTTCCATGTTAATGTCAGTGAGTGTAAAAAAGTAGAAACATATTATGGAAAATTACTGGTTCTTATTCCTGAATTTGAAAGCATATTTAAACAGTATGATTCATATTGCAAATTGGGTGAGGTTAGTCAGGAGTACATTTCATTTTTAAATCAATATAACACTAGCTATCCGGAATCTCTCACTTCTTCAGAAATTGTATATGTAAAGAAAAGTAGTTTAGAGAAAAGTAATACTCTTTTTGAAGAATTGTTTGCTGAGTGTTACCTTGATTTTCTAAACGGAGCTCCTTCTTTGTATGATTTTTTAATGACAGTTCGTTCTCCAATTCTTTTATCCAAACAGCTTTTTGAATCCTATTCAGATTTTAACCTTAGGCGTCAAAATAGTTTGTGACACATAAAACATCTTATCTTTTAGATCAAT
>JBJFET010000163.1:0-5071 GCA_051891035.1 Succinivibrio sp.
TGATGTTGGTGATCTTGTAACCCTGTGCATTTAAAGCACGGATTGAAGACTCACGGCCAGGACCAGGACCCTTTACCAATACTTCTAGGTTTTTAACACCAAATTCTTTTGCAGCTTCGCCAGCACGCTCTGCAGCAATCTGAGCTGCATAAGGAGTTGACTTACGTGAACCACGGAAGCCTGAACCACCAGCGGTAGCCCATGAAAGAACGTTACCCTGACGATCAGAAATGGTAACAATGGTGTTATTGAAAGATGCATGGATGTGTGCTACGCCATCAGCAACCTGCTTCTTTGAGCGCTTGCCAGAACGAGCACGTGTAGCAGCAGCCTGCTGCTCTTTCTTGATTTCTTCAGCCATCTAAGCTCTCCTACTTCTTAATGCTCTTACGAGGACCCTTGCGAGTACGTGCATTGGTCTTGGTACGCTGTCCACGTACTGGCAGACCCTTGCGGTGACGCAGTCCACGATAAGTACCAAGGTCCATGAGGCGCTTGATGTTCATTGAAACTTCACGGCGAAGATCACCTTCAACGGTGTACTTGCCTACTTCGGCACGAATCTTGTCAATTACAGACTCATCTAAATCTTTAAGTCTAGCAGACTCTTCAACACCAGCGTTTGCGAGGATCTCACTTGCGCGGGTTGGGCCGATGCCATAGATTGACTGCAATGCAATCACAGCGATCTTTTGATCAGGCACATTAATGCCAGCTATACGGGCCACTATTGATCTCCTAAATATAGGTCGGTTAAAAACAATGGCTGTCGCAAAGCCCGTTAGGATACGCGACAACCGTTCATAGTGCACATTGGCATGTCAGAAAAGCACCAAGACGTGCTTAGTGCTTAAAGCTGTATGATTATACAGAATAAAAATAAAATGCGCAATAATTAATTGCGCATTTATAAGCATTAGCCCTGACGCTGCTTATGCTTTGGATTATCACAGATGATGCGAACTACACCGTGGCGACGAACTACTTTGCAGTTACGGCAGATCTTTTTAACTGAAGCACCTACTTTCATTTATTTTCTCCAATTAACTAAAAAACTAACGACCGTAATTCTTTAAGTTTGCTTTACGCATGATGTCACCATACTGCTGATTCATCATGTGGCTCTGTAACTGAGATACGAAATCCATGCAAACTACAACAATAATCAGTAATGAAGTACCACCGAAATAGAACTGAACATTAAACCAGTTCATCAACATCTGAGGTACAAGGCATACTAATACCATGTATAAAGAACCACTTAAGGTTAAGCGAGTCATTACCTTGTCAATGAATCTTGCTGTCTGCTCGCCAGGACGAATTCCTGGGATAAAAGCGCCACTCTTCTTCAGATTATCTGCCATCTCGCGTGGATTAAATACCAGTGCTGTATAGAAGAATGTAAAGAAGATTATTGCTGCAGCATATAGCAGTTCATATAAAGGTTGACCAGGTTGTAAAAACACTGAAATGGTACCAAGAACATTTGATACTGCATTATCGCCTTGGCCGAACCAAGAAACAACCGTACCAGGGAACAGAATTATTGATGAAGCAAAAATTGCTGGAATAACACCTGATAAGTTGATCTTTAATGGTAAATTAGAGCGTGGCTGAGAGTAAATTCGATTACCCATCTGGCGTTTTGCGTATTCGATTACAATCTTACGCTGTCCTCGCTCAACGAAAACCACAAATAAAGTCACAAGGACCACAACTACACCGATTATCAACAGAGCAATTGTAGACAGATCACCCTGACGGGACTGTTCAAATGTTCTTGCCAAAGCAGAAGGAAGACCAGCAACGATACCTGCGAAAATAATCAGAGAAATACCGTTACCAATACCTCTTTCAGTGATCTGCTCACCAAGCCACATTAAGAGCATGGTGCCAGTTACAAGACTTACGGTAGTAACAAAATAAAAACCAAAACCAGGATTATCGACTAACCCAGGCATCATATTTGGAATACCTGTTGCCATACCGAATGCCTGCAGAGCTGCCAAAAATACAGTAGCTATACGGGTGTACTGAGTAATCTTACGTCTACCAGACTCACCCTCTTTTTTTAGCTCTGCAAGATTCTTGTTAAGAACTGCAAGTAACTGAATGATAATAGATGCAGAAATATATGGCATGATACCTAATGCTAAAACTGAAGCACGCTCAAGCGCACCACCAGAAAACATATTGAACATACCAATAATGGTTCCGCTTTGCGAATCAAAAACGCGTTGAAGAACGTCTGCATTCACACCAGGAACTGGAATATATGATCCAAGTCTGAATATGATCAAAGCTATTACAACAAATAAAAGACGCTGACGGATCTCGCCAGTGCCTTTAGATTGTTTGTTAGCCATTTCTCGACTCTTCTCGAATAGCGATTTTCTAGCCATGCAAAACCTCATTAAGGGGGCCAAGCCCCCTCTCAAAATTATCTAGCTGAAGCAGCCTTCTTAGCGGCTTTCTGCTCTGCAGTCTTCTTGGCAGGCTTCTGCTTGCCAGCTGCAGCTAATGCTTCTAAGCGTGACTTCTGCTTAGCTTCTGACTTGGTTCTTGACTTCTCTAAACGAGCAGCTGCATCAGTGATGTACTGAGCAACTTCTACTGAACCACCAGCAGCCTCGATAGCAGCCTTAGCACCCTTAGTTACACCAAGACCCTTAACAGTTACTTTCTTAGTAAAGTTAGGTACGCGTGATAATACAACTTTTACGTACTTGATCTTCTTGGTGATTAAACGTGCATCTAGTAAAGCCTGCATATCTACAACATCACCTTCAATACGATTTAAATCGTTTAAAGTAACTTCAGTTGTGATATCTGCCTTAGGAGACCAGAAACCAAACTTTGGTAAACGGATCTTCATTGGCATCTGACCGCCTTCGAAGCCAGGACGCTTATGAGCACTCTTACGTGCACCAGCACCCTTAACACCTCTACCGCAAGTCTTGCCTAGTCCTGAACCGATACCGCGACCAACGCGAACAGCTGCTTTACGTGAACCCTCAGCAGGTTTTAAAGTATCTAGACGCATTCTTTACTCCTCTACCTTAAGTAAGTAGCTTACCTTGTTAATCATACCGCGAACTGAAGGAGTATCCTCTAACTCAACGGTGTGACGGATTCTACGTAAGCCTAAACCTTTAACGGTAGCAATGTGCTTTGGCTGACGACCAATAGTGCTCTTAACTAGAGTAACTTTAACGGTTTTCTTATCTGCCATTTTTTACTCCATAATTTCCTTCACTGAAAGGCCACGCTTTGCAGCAATTGCCTCAGGAGTACGCATTGAAGCTAAAGCAGCAACAGTTGCACGAACAACGTTAATTGGGTTTGTTGAACCATATGCCTTAGCTAAAACATTACGAACACCAGCAACCTCAAGTACAGCACGCATAGCACCACCAGCAATAATACCGGTACCTTCTGATGCAGGCTGCATGTAAACCATAGAACCTGAGTGAACACCCTTAACAGCGTGGTACAGAGTACCATTGTTTAAAGAGATGCTGTTGTTAACATTTCTGCGAGCCTGCTCAATTGCTTTCTGGATAGCAGCAGGAACTTCGCCGGCCTTACCGTAACCGTAACCTACGCGACCATTTCCATCACCAACTACAGTTAAAGCGGTGAATGAGAAGATACGGCCACCTTTTACAACTTTTGCTACGCGATTAACAGCTACTAATTTTTCTTGTAACTCGCCAGCCTGAGTTTCATCTTTGTGTTGCATTTTCACACTCCTAGAACTTGAGACCAGCTTCGCGAGCTGCATCAGCTAATGCTGATACACGACCGTGATACTGATAGCCTGATCTGTCAAAAGCTACGGTTTCAACCTTAGCTGCAATTGCACGCTCAGCAACAGCCTTGCCAACTACCTTAGCTGCCTCAACGTTGCCTGTGTACTTAAGACCCTTTACAAGGTCCTTATCTAAAGTGCTAGCAGAAGCTAAAACACGGTTATCATTGCTGATAATCTGTGCATAGATATGACGCGGTGTACGGGTAACAACTAAACGGGTTACACCTAACTCGTGCATCTTTGCACGTGACTTAGTAGCGCGGCGGATGCGTGCTTCTTTCTTATCAAACATGTTATGCCACCCTATTATTTCTTCTTAGCTTCTTTAATGTGAATGATTTCGTCAGCATAACGAACGCCCTTGCCCTTATATGGCTCTGGAGCACGGAATGCGCGAATCTTAGCAGCAACCTGTCCTAATAAAGCTTTATCAAAGCTCTTTAGAACGATGTCAGTCTGAGATGGAGTCTCAGCTGTAACACCCTCTGGTAATTCATAATCGATTGGATGTGAATAACCAAGAACGAGGTTTAAGGTCTTACCCTTAACAGCTGCACGGTAACCAACACCAACAAGCTTTAATGCCTTCTGGAAGCCCTTATCTAAACCAACAACCATGTTGTTCAGAAGAGCACGTGCAGTACCTGACTGCATATTTGCCTCAGAAGTCTCTTCCTTCTGGAAAACAGATAAAGTGTTGTTCTCAAACTTAACACCAACAGTTGGGTGTACGTTTAAAGACATCTGACCCATCTTAGACTTGATGGTAACATTCTGACCGTCGAGAGTAACTTCGACGCCCTGAGGAACTGAAATGTGTTCCTTAGCAATACGTGACATGTTTCCCCCTTAATTATGCGACGTAGCAGATAACTTCGCCGCCCAGACCGTCTTTACGGGCTGCACGATCAGTCATTAAGCCTTTAGAAGTTGAGATAACAGCGATACCTAAACCGTTCATGATACGTGGTAACTCATAGCTTCTCTTGTAAACACGAAGACCAGGACGTGAAACACGCTTGATCAGCTCGATAACCGGAGCACCTTCGTAGTACTTAAGGCCGATTTCTAGAACTTTCTTAACGTCACCGTTCTCTGAAACAGAAGCGATATAACCTTCCTTTAACAGAAGATTTGCCAATGCAACCTTTAACTTTGAAGATGGCATTGAAACGGAAACTTTGCCAGATGCCTGGCCATTACGAATGCGGGTTAATAAATCCGCAATAGGATCTTGCATCATTTGTATCTCTCCTC
>JBJFET010000164.1:0-5016 GCA_051891035.1 Succinivibrio sp.
ACCGCATGTCCGGTGGTGTGGGAGGGGCGAGCCTAAACTCCCCCTACTCGATTATCAAGGTTTCATTTATGTCAGACATATCTGCAGACTTTCTGTCTATAGTGAATGGAGCTCTTCGTAAATCATTTTTGCCATTGCTGAAGAAATGCCAGGAACTTTCTGAAGCTCCTCCACACTTGCGTTAATTACTTCCCTGATCCCACCTAAATGCTTTAAAAGCGCCTGTCTTCTCTTAGGACCAATTCCCTGCAGATCTTCAAGAACGCTGTGAGTACGAGCTTTAGCTCTTCTGTTTCTGTGCCCTGTTATTGCAAAGCGGTGAGATTCATCTCGTATATGAAGAACAAGCTGTAAAGCCGGATCAGAAAGATTCAGATGATACTCCTCTCTTGTGTATCCTGCTATCAGCGTCTCAAGACCTTCTTTTCTCCCCTCTCCTTTGGCAACGGCTATAATCAGTGGTGGTTTTACCCCTGCGTTTTTAAAAATCTCCCCTATTACCTGTTCAGCCTGTGTTAACTGACCTCTGCCTCCATCAACAAATACAATATCAGGAATAATACCTTCTTTTGGATTTTTAAAACGACGCGTCAGGACCTGATTCATAGCCGCAAAATCATCACCTGGAGTTATTCCTTCAATGTTATATCTGCGGTAATTGGCACTGTCAGGACCATCACGGTTAAAAGAAACGCACGAGGCCACTGTCAGCTCGCCCTGAGTGTGAGAGATGTCGTAACACTCCATATGGCTGATGCCGCTTATATTCAATATCTTTTCAAGAGATTCTATTCTCTGTTTTGCCGTATTCTTATCAGAGAGCTTTGCCTGTAATGAAGCTCTGGCATTTTCTTTTGCAAGCTTCACGTATTTTGCTCTTTCTGATCTTACAGAAGATAGAAAACTAATCTCTTTGCCGCTCTGCTTTTTTACAGCTTCACTGATGATGCCACTTTCTGCTAATGGACTGTCGGTAATTATCTCTTTTGGATACATTGATGCCCTGCTCTCTGACAGATAGAACTGTGAGACAAAAGCTGTCAGAGGATCATCGTCTATATCCTGATTTAGCTTTGTAAAATATGATCTGGTTCCAATGATCCTTCCCTTTCTTATAAAAAGAACATGTGTGCAGCATAAATCCTGAGCGGTCTCATGAGCGATGACGTCCATATCAAACATCAGATCACCTGACACAGACTGTGACTGCTGAACATGTCTGAGGTTTAAAAGCTGATCCCGAAGTTTTGCAGCTTCCTCAAACTCAAGTTTTAAAGAGTGCTCTTCCATTCGTCTTGTAATATCATTCAGCACTTCCTGATTCTGCCCTTTTAAAAACAGCCTGATATAATTTACCTGCTCTAGGTAGTTTTTATAGGCACTCTCACTCATTGGCACACAGGGCGCAAGACATTTACCTATCTGTGCCATAAGACATGGTCTTGAACGGTGAGCATAGACAGTATCAGCGCACTGTCTTATGGGAAAGAGTTTCTGCAGAAGCTTTAGACTTGCCTTTGCCGCATTTGCATCAGGGTACGGACCAAAATACTCGCAGTCGAGCTTTCTTTTTCCCCTATAATAGAAAAGTCTCGGATGCCTGTCTTTAGACAGCACTAAATATGGATAACTCTTGTCGTCTCGAAGCAGAATATTATAGTGAGGCTGATATTTTTTTATCAGATTGTTCTCAAGGATAAGAGCCTCTGCTTCTGTAAATGTAACCGTAAATTCGATGTGATGGATATGAGCTATCAGAGCCCTGGTCTTGAGATTAACATCCTTTAGAAAGTACGAGGCAAGACGTTTCTTCAGATCTTTGGCCTTGCCGACATAGATGACAGTATTCTCATCAGAATACATTCTGTATGATCCTGGTCTGTTTGGAACTGTTTTTAAAAACGATCGGTAGTCAAACTTAATATCTGTCATATTCAGCAATTTTCTATCAGTCATTAACTTTTCATCATAACTTACTGCAGTTGACCTTCATACAATAAATTTAAATGAAAAAATAATCATAAATCAAAAAATCACCTGACAAATATAGCCTATTTACAGAGAGTTTGTCAGAAATCTTTGCTGATTTTGATGATTAGGCAGGATTGATGGTATGAAATAGGCCTCGTTTTACCGAAGCCATTTTATGAAATGATAGAGATTCTAAATTAGAATGCAGCTACAACTGCGCCTTTGTATTTATCCTCAATGAACTTTTTAACCTCATCTGACTGCAGAGCTTTTACCAGTGCCTTAACCTTGTCTGACTTTGCACTCTTTGAATTGCCGACAATCACATTTACATATGGTGAGTCTGAGCTTTCAATCAGCAGAGAATCCTTTAATGGATTGAGGTTGGCACCAATTGCATAGTTGGTGTTGATGATTGCAATATCAACATCTGATAATGAGCGTGGTAACTGAGCAGCTTCAAGCTCCTTGAAGTTAAGCTTCTTTGAATTCTCTGTAATATCAAGAGGTGTTGCTGTTACACTGCTTGGATCATCTAACTTTATTAGACCTGCTGACTGCAGAAGAAGCAGTGCGCGTCCGCCATTTGTAGGATCATTAGGGATAGCTACGGTTGCACCTTCTTTGAGATCTTTTAAATCTTTGAGGGAGCTTGAATATACTCCCATAGGCTCAATATGAATTCCTCCTGCCTCAACCAAATCTGAACCGTGCTCTTTTACAAATGAGTCAAGATAAGGGCGGTGCTGGAAATAATTAACATCCAGCTGACCGTCTGAAACTGCAAGATTTGGCTGTACATAATCATTAAACTCAACAATCTTTAAATCAATTCCCTCTTTAGCCAGTACTGGTTTTACAACCTCAAGGATCTCAACATGAGGAACTGGTGTTGCGCCAACACTAAGAGTATCACCTGCCTGAGCACTAAGTGATAAGGATGCTGCTAAAACTGCAGTTGCTGCAAATAAGGATTTTTTCATAATAATCTCCAGCTAATGATTTTTTTCTGTTTTTTTTACGGTAAAGACAATATGCGTCTTTTGTAAAAAAATATCAATCATTATCTGATACTATTTTGCTATTTGCTCTTATACAAAACAGCTATAGCCTAAAGTAGCTCAGTTGTTCAAAATAAGCACACCCAAAAAGTAATTAAACCTACAGTTTAATTAAATTATCTTTAATATCAGTTTGTTACAGTTATTTAACAAAAATTCATTTGACAGTGCAGGCCTGTTATACATAATAATTAAACCAGTGGTTTATTTAATTATCGTGGTGAAGATGCTATGTCATTTATTACTGAATCAAAACTCTTATATACAACTGCCCTGTTTGGCTTTCTCTCAATATTTGGCATTTTTCTTACATCATGTGCCTGTGTCAGAAAAATGGATACCTCACTCAATGTCAATGATAAGGAGCTTGCTCGTGTTTTTGAGCTGGCCTCTCTTGCGCCAAGCGGTCATAACACACAGATGTGGCTCGTAAATCTTGATGAGGATGAACACAAAGCTGTCATAAACATAGACAAATCACGAAGACTGTCTGTTGTTGATCATAATATGAGAGAGTCGTTTATATCCCTTGGAGCATATATTAAGGCCCTGTCACTCTCTTTTTCCGCTTTTGGTTATGACTGTGACACAAAGATTACAGCTGACGGAGCAATCATTACCTACAGTAAATCCCGTAAGCATAAGGACGATGAGAAAATGATTGCTCTTATAGAAAAACGACACACAGAAAAACGACCTTTCACGGTTAAGACTTTAGATGAGACTACTCTTTTTATCCTGAAGGACAGATTTAAAAATGTAAGTTTTATTACCTCAAAAGATCGCATCTTTACCGATGTGCAGTCTGATGTAAAAAATGCCATTGTAAGACAGTGCATGGATATAAAGGCCAAAGAGGAACTCTCAAAGTGGCTTCGTCTTTCTGACAGGGAGGCCAACGCTCATAAGGATGGACTCAATGCAGAGCAGCTTGGTCTGTCAGGAATAGTCAAATACGCCTTTTACATGATTAGCTCTCATGAGTCTGTCAAAGGAAAAATGTTTGAAAATCAGAGCATAAAGATTGCATCTAATCAGGTTGATTCAGCAAATGCCTTTGTCATTGTGCAATCAGCAGATGACTCAAACAGGTCGCTTATTGAATGCGGCATGGAACTCTACGATCTAATGCTTGCTCTTACAGATAACGGTATCAGCATACAGCCTATTAGCGCTATCCTTGAAGATCCTCTGTCCCGTACTGCTCTTACTGACAAACTGCACTCAAATCAGAATATTCAGATGATCATGCGCATAGGCTATGTTGATGGTGATTATGGAAAGAACAATCGCTTCAGGCGCGATCTGAAAAGCTATATATCAGTTGGCAGCACTGATAAATAATTGAGCTGCCAGGTTATGAAATAAATTCATTGATGATCATAATTACTAAGGAAGAATTCATGAAAAAGTTAGTATTAGCAGGAATTGCTGTTTCACTGCTATCATCTGCAAACGCACAGACATTTTATATATCCCCTGCATTTGAGAACAGTGTATCAACATCAATTAAGAATAGAAATGATGAGGTGTCGACAAGTTCACTCGGAATTGAGGCGGGAAATGAGAACTTCTTTTTGGGGTACACCTCAAAGGATTATAGTTTTGATAAAAGAAAAGATCTTGATAATCTAAAGCACATTTATGGAGGATTCGGGTATACAGGAGCACTTTCAGATAGTGTCATGTTCAATCTCTCTTTAAGAGCCTCTCTTGCATGGGATCATGATTTTAAGGCATCTCAATCCTATAATCTTGCTCCTTACGGAACACTTCTGTTTTTAACTGATAACAGACTGACAATTGCTGCAGGTGGAGGCGCTTTTGTGTGTGCACCTAAAAAATACTTTTTCCCTGTACTGATGCTACGATACTCAGACATCAGAGAAAACGGACTGTCAGGTGCAGCAGGTTTTCCTGAGAACTTTGTAAGCTACAGATTCAATGAAAGATTTGCTCTGCTAGGACGAGTCAATTTCAAATA
>JBJFET010000165.1:0-4920 GCA_051891035.1 Succinivibrio sp.
TTGATCTAAAAGATAAGATGTTTTATGTGTCACAAACTATTTTGACGCCTAAGGCCTATGTCATCACAGTACCTCAATCAAATATGTACACAGGCTACACAACTGATTTTTATGAACTTAAAAATCTCCTAAATGTTTTTCTCTTTTCTAGAGTGATCCTCAACAGTTTGGTATCTTACTGTAATGTTGCAGAAATTTTAAATTATATTTCCGATCTTAAGTGCAAGACTGCTAATCTGTTTGTTTCATGTCGGGCACATGATTATCATCCTTTATGCCCAAGCTTCAATCTGATGAATTCAGAGCAGCGTTTCTGCAACTTAAAATGTAGTAACTGTGAAGAGTGCCTTTTGAAGAAGAAATCTGGACTAGATAAGTATGATCAGGCTCTGTTTTTCGGTTCATATACCGGTATTGCTCAGTGGAGAGCTGTATTTTCAGAGTTCTTTAAAAATACGGCCGATGAGATGATTGTTTTTTCCGATGCTGTGGTACCTTACTTTACTAAGATATATCCAGATCTTTTGCACAAAATTAAAGTAATACCTCATTATGTTGCCCCATTGACAGTTCCTCATATAACAAAGCATCAAGGCATAAATATTGGTGTTATTGGCAATATCTCTACTGTCTGCAAAGGAAGAGTGATCCTTGAAAAGATGTGTGAAGGCCTTGCCACTAAAGAGAATGTAAATCTTTTCTGTTTTGGTGAGTTCAATACAGAGCATGACTATGAGAACCTTAAAGTATTAGGCCCATACAAAAGAGACAATCTGCCATCCCTTATTGAACAACATAATATCGATGTTATCCTGATCCCATCAGTGTGGCCAGAGACCTTCTCTTATACCACCTCAGAGGCAATAGCAATGGGGATTAAGGTGGCCTGTTTTAATTATGGAGCTCAGGCAGAAAAGGTAAAAGAATACAAAAACGGACTCATTCTCAATGAGAATGAAGACAATATTACAGACAAACTCATAGCGTTTGTAAAAGAGCCTTTCACTAAAGCCAGCAACTGCAGTCCTATCAGTAAAGCTGTTGAGTTTTCGGGAAAGTAAGTAACTATCTATCTGTTACTTCTCTTTAGTAAGCTCTCTTTGTTTTGTCATTTCATCTGACCTCACTACAAAAACGCCTGATAACTGATATTTGTCTATTAGCGATAATAGAAATGAAATCCTAGAACAGAAAAGTAGGTATGAAAGAATATCAGGCAGTGATTAGCACTGCCTGAATGCAAGAGATAAGAATATTACTTAGCGTTGTATTTGTTTAGATACCATTCTACAGTCTTGACGATACCTGTATCAAAGGTCTCATCTGCCTTCCAGCCTAACTGTGAGGTCAGCTTGTCAGCATCGATCGCATAACGCAGATCATGACCTGCTCTATCCTGAACAAAAGTAATTAAATCTGCATACCTGCCACCGTCTTTTCTTGGGCATTCCTTATCAAGGATGGAACAGATGGTGTTAACGATGGTAATGTTGTTTCTTTCGTTATGACCACCGATATTATAGGTTTCACCTGATACACCTTTGTGGAAGATCAGATCAACTGCCTTGCAGTGATCTAAAACATACAGCCAGTCTCTTACATTAAGACCCTTTCCGTAAATAGGAAGAGGCTTTAATGATAAGGCATTCTCAATGATGTGAGGAATGAGTTTCTCGTGATTCTGCTTAGGTCCGTAGTTGTTTGAGCAGTTTGAGGTGGTTACATTCATGCCATAGGTATGATGGTAAGCACGGATAATCATATCTGAGCTTGCCTTTGATGATGAATATGGGCTGTTTGGTGCATAAGGAGTTGTTTCTGTAAAGTATCCTGTTTCACCTAAGGTACCATACACCTCATCTGTTGAAATGTGGTGGAATCTTGCGTTTTCATAGCCACTCTTGACCTTGAAAGGTGCATCCATCCAGTGACGGCGGGCTGTCTCTATCAGAGTAAAGGTTCCCATGATATTTGTTTCCATGAATACCTTAGGACCTTTGATTGAATTGTCTACATGGCTTTCTGCTGCAAAATGAACAACACCCTGTATATCGTATTTGGTAAACAGCTCTTCGATTAGCGCCTCGTCACAGATGTCTCCCTGTACAAAGGTATAGTTTGCATCATTTTCACATTCAGTAAGATTTGCAAGATCTCCTGCATAGGTTAGCTTATCTATATTGATAATATGATACTCAGGATATTTCTTACAGAAGTATGGTACAAAGTTTGAACCAATGAAACCTGCACCACCGGTTACTAAAATTGATTTAGCCATTATTGCGTCTCTTTATATAGGATTTATACAAAGAGCTAACACAGTTAGCTCTTATTGGAAAAGTGTTTAGTTCATGAAAAATTCAGGAACGTCTTTTAATGAATTTGCAATTCTGTCTTTTTCAGAGGTCAGTACTCTGTCTTTTGGGATCTTCCAGTCAATATTGAATTCAGGAGCGTCAAATCTCATTCCCCACTCTGATTCTTTATTGTAGAAGTTATCTACCTTATAGGCAAAGATGGCTTCTTCAGACAGAACGCTGAAGCCATGCAGACAGCCTCTTGGCATAAACAGCTGTCTCTGGTTCTCATCTGACAGTTCAACAGCTACATGCTGTCCGAATGTTTTAGAATCTTTTCTTATGTCAACTACAACATCTAGCACTCTGCCTACAAGAGCTCTGACAAGCTTTGCCTGACAGTGCTCGCCTTTCTGGCAATGAAGACCGCGGATAACACCATAACTTGATTTGGACTGGTTATCCTGAACGAATCTGCAGTCAATACCGTTGGCCTTAAACTCATTCTCATTGTAGCTTTCAAAGAAATAGCCTCTAGGATCATTAAATACCTTTGGCTCAACAATAATAACGCCTTCAATAGGTGTCTTAATAAAGTTCATGTTTTTCCTCTAAAACTTTTATTAAATAATCTTTATAGTTGCCTTTCTTTAACTCATCAATCAGAGACTGCATCATTTTGTCATCAATAAAGCCCTGTTTGTAGGCAATTTCCTCGATGCAAGCTATCTTCAGACCCTGACGTTTTTCGATAATCTGAACAAATGAACCAGAATCCATAAGAGAATCTGGTGTACCTGCATCAAGCCATGCATTACCACGTCTCATAGGTACAACTGAAAGTCTTCCTTCTTTAAGATACAGATTGTTAAGATCGGTAATCTCATACTCTCCACGAGCAGATGGTTTTAAGGATTTTGCCTTCTCAACAACATCTGAAGGATAGAAATATAAGCCTACAGAAGCATAGTTTGATTTTGGATGTTCAGGTTTTTCCTCAATTGATATTGCGTTTCTGTCCTTGTCAAACTCAACAACACCGAATCTCTCTGGATCAGTTACATGGTAGGCAAAGATTGTTGCCATAGATCCTTGATTCTTTTTAACCTGCTCATTGAACTCGCCAAACTGACTTCCCATGTAGAAGATATTGTCACCAAGAATTAGGCAGACATCATCATTCTCATCGATAAAGTCCTCGCCTAAAATAAATGCCTGCGCAATACCATTTGGCTCTTCCTGAATCTTGTACTCAAGTTTTAAGCCGAATCTACTGCCATCACCTAGTAGCTTTTCAATGTTTGGCAGATCACGAGGTGTTGAAATGATCAGTATTTCCTTGATACCAAACAGCATCAGTGTTGACAGTGGATAATAAATCATTGGCTTGTCATAAACCGGTAAAAGCTGTTTTGATGTGGTTTTGGTTAGTGGATAAAGTCTTGAACCACTGCCACCTGCAAGTAAAATACCTTTCATAATCACCTTCTGTAAGACTATAGCTATAACAACATATTGTAACAAAATATTGAGCATACTTGTGCAATTCTTATGACAGTATGCTCTGTTGTTTAGTGTTTTTATGTTTAAACATTATTATCAGATAAAAAAACATTAAATATCTGAAAATTGTCTGATTATCTGATCGGGCGCAAATGAAAAGCTAGTCTTTCTTTTTAAGTGGTATGGCAAGTACAGGAATTTTCAGAATTTTAACAAGAAGCTTGTTCTTTTTTGTGATTCTTACTGTAAAAATTGATGTCATGATAATCTTTCTAAGATTAAGGGTTAGATAGATTAGCTTTGATACTGCCACGTTGGTGGTACAGTCGACAATACTAAATCCCTGACTTATTACACAGTACCCAAGGAATCTTTCAAAGATATGAGCCATCTGACAACCTTCATGTGTGAGATCGGGACTTTCAAAATCTTTTTGGGTAAAGTTAAGTTTCTTTATCATTTCGAGCAGTTCTGCTCTTACCATAAACATGGTGCCCGCAATGAATCTGTATCTTTTAACAGGCAGTGAGTGTGAGCTTATAAAGGCATTGCATGCCCTGTAGGCATCATGATCATCACACAGCCTGTTGAATGTCGAGATGTTTGGACCATGCATACCTATGGATGGATTAGTCTCAAGTCTTGATAGGACCTTTACAAACATCTTTTTTGTTTTTATGAATTTTAATAAGGCATTTCTCCAGCGGGGACCTGCAAACCAGGCAAAGCTCTCTTTTGTCGGAATATCCCTTTTGGTATGGAGTTTAATCACATAGCTGTAATCAGCTAGATTAACCTGATTTAGCACATGGACAAACGGACCTACATCAAATCCAAGATTATCAACCACCTCTACATGCGCATCTGCAAAGGTACTGTTAATATCTCTCTCCAGTTCCTCATCATGTCTTACCAGTGTAAAAAAGATCTCATGATCATAGTCTTTGAGATTTAGAAGGCATTCTTTAAGCTCAGAATAGAGATTCTTATAATATATATGAACATGAACTAGAATTTTTTTCACGGATATATCCTGACTGATTTTGTACTGTTGTATTCATCTGATGGTGACATCCTCCCCTACCTGTAGAGGTAGGGGCTTCCTGTTCGATAGCTCTAA
>JBJFET010000166.1:0-4918 GCA_051891035.1 Succinivibrio sp.
GCAATACAAAATCCTGGGTATTCAACCAGTTCAACTATCCAGAATATGACAGCACAGCTATACGGGATCAGAAACTGACAGTTTCTGCCAAAAGAACATTTGAGGCCGCAAGGGATGCTCTAAGAGCAAACGCCAGCCATAAGGTAGCGGTAGTTAATTTTGCCAATTCTTTTTGTCCAGGAGGCGGTGTTAGAAGTGGCTGCAGGGCACAAGAGGAGAGCTTATGCAGAATATCAACTCTCTACCCTGTAATTCACGATAACAGCATACTCGAAGAAAAGTATTACATACCAAACCGCAAGAAGAATTCAGTTCTTGCAACAGATGCTCTGATTTACTCAACTGGTATTACTGTATTCAAATCAGACACTGATTTACCTGAAATTCTGCCTGAATCGCAATGGTACGATGTCGATGTAATCACAATAGCCGCTCCAGATCTCAGATATATGTATCAGCCGGTAAATGTTGAATTCAGACCGTTTATTGAGAGTGCTCAGCTGTATGCAATGCATTTAAAGCGTGCAGTTCATCTTCTGTCAGTGGCGGCAAGCTACGGAGTTGATTATCTGGTTTTGGGAGCCTTTGGCTGTGGAGCCTTTAGAAATGATCCTAAAGTGGTTGCAAAAGCATATGCACAGGCGCTTGATTTATTTCCTAAGCTCTTTGATACAGTTGAATTTGCGGTCTTCTGTCCAGATCCAGAGCAGAAGAACTACAGAATCTTTTCAGATTTATTGGGACAGAATGCTAACTGAAAGTCTAATTTGCTCTAATGTTTTTTATGTTAAATCTGTATAATCGTGTTATTCTTTTGCAGTTAAAAAATTTGTTCAATGAGGTAGTTTATGGCTCTATGGGGTGGCAGGTTTACTCAAGGACCTGATCAGAGATTTAAGGATTATAACGATTCTTTAAAATTTGATTATCGTATGGCATTAGAGGATATTGAAGGTTCAATCTGCTGGGCAGATGCAATCTTCAAGGCTGGTGTTTTAACTGAGCAGGAGAATAAGGATCTTAAAAAGGCTTTAGAAGAGCTCCATGCTGAGGTTGAAAACAATATTGATGCCATCGCAACAGCTGGTGATGAAGATATTCATTCATATGTGGAAAGACGCCTGATAGAAAAAGTCGGCAACCTTGGTAAAAAACTTCATACAGGTAGAAGCCGTAATGATCAGGTGGCACTTGATTTAAAATTATGGTGTCGTAAAGCTGTAGTTGATGTTAAAAAAGCTTTAATTCATCTACAGAAGGAACTTGTTAGAGTTGCTGAAGAGAATCAGGGAAAAATCTTCCCAGGCTATACTCATTTACAGAGAGCTCAGCCAGTAACTTTTTCTCATTGGGTGTTAGCATACGCTCAGATGTTTGAGCGCGATTTAAAGAGACTTGAAAACGCTGATGAGCTGATGGAGACATCTCCTTTGGGATCAGCCGCCTTAGCAGGTACAGCCTACAATATCGACAGAGATGAGCTTGCTCGTGATTTAGGCTTCAGATGTGCAACCCGTAACAGTCTTGATGCAGTGTCTGACAGAGATCATGTAATGGAACTGCTTTCCTGCGCAAGCATTTCTATGGTTCACCTCTCAAGACTTGCCGAAGATCTGATTATCTACAATTCAGGTGAGGCTAAGTTTGTTGAGTTATCAGACAAGGTAACCTCTGGATCATCACTGATGCCTCAGAAGAAGAATCCTGATGCTCTTGAACTTATCCGTGGCAAGTGCGGACGTGTTGTTGGTGCTCTTACCGGTATGATGGTAACCTGCAAGGCTTTACCTCTGGCCTATGACAAAGATCTTCAGGAAGATAAAGAGCGTTTGTTTGATGCTATTGATACATGGGTAGACAGCCTGTATATGGCTTCTTTGGTATTTGAGGGCATCAAGCTCAATGAGAAGAATGCAGTCGAAGCTGCCAAGGGCGGTTATTCAAATGCAACTGAACTGGCTGATTATCTGGTATCTAAAGATGTTCCTTTCCGTGAGGCTCACTCGATTGTAGGCAGAATTGTTCTTTATGCAATTTCTAAACAGAAGGCTTTAGAGGATTTATCAATTTCTGAGTTTAAGGAATTCTCAGAGGTTATAGCAGATGATGTTTATCCTACCTTGCAGTTAGAGACAATTCTGAGCAAGCGAAACATCATAGGCGGTGTGGCCCCAGAGCAGACTGCAATTGAAATAGCCAATTTCAAGAAACTGCTGTCCTCTCGCGACGAGTAGTCAGCACAAGGTGCATAAATACTGCTAAAAGGCAGATATATGCACCTTTATGATATATACCTGCCTTTTTTCTTATCATTTGTGTTTGTTTTAGTGCATTTCTACAAATCAGCCTTATTCTCGCTTAATATTAAGTTGACTAAACCTTATTAATTCAGTTTAAGACAAGTCTTAATGTCAAGGGGAACATCATGCTAGCTGTAACCGCAATTATCAGGCCTGAAAAAATATTAGATGTTCAGGATGCTCTCTACTCTCATGGCTTTTCAGCAATGACCAAAGTCAATGTTTCAGGTCGAGGAAAAGAGCGTGGCATTAAGGTTGGAGATGTTCTGTATCAGGAGATGACCAAAGTCATGCTGTATATTGTAGTAGAGGATGACGAGAAGGATCTTGTGGTTGATACGATAATGCAGGCGGCAATCACAGGTGATAAGGGCAATCCTGGAGATGGAAAAATCTTTGTCTCTCCTGTATATGAGTCCTATACAATAAGTTCTCAGTCAATTGATGAGTAAAAGAAAGCCGGAAGGTATCTTCCGGCGGAGACCTTAAACTCCAGTAGATCCAAAACCTCCAGTTCCTCTTTGTGTTGTCTGCAGGAAGTCTTCGGTTATCTGAAGATTAGCATGTAGCACAGGAACGAAAAGCATCTGAGCGACTCTGTCTCCAACGCAGATCTTGAATGGCTCATGAGAATGATTCCACAGGGGCATCATTAATGGCCCCTGGTAATCAGCATCAATCACACCAGTCAGATTGCTCAATACGATCCCGTGCTTGTATCCAAGACCAGATCGTGGAATGATAAGTGCAGTAACATTCTTGTCTGCAATATGCATGGCAAAACCTGTGTTAACCATCTTTACCTCACCTGGGTTCAGGATGAAGTCCTCATCTACCATTGCTCTTAAATCCATGCCTGCAGAATGTTCTGTTTCATACTGAGGTAGAGGGTAATCCTGGCCTAATCTTTTATCTAAAATCTTTATCTGAATATCGAGCATATACTATTTCTTTGCTGCCTTGAAAATGAGTTCCATCAGGTATGCTGCAAGAACGGCCTTAGGCTGTTTCTCAAAGTGGGCTACCTGGCCATCCTTGTCAAATACGAAAACCTCATTGTCGTCACTGTCAAAAGCAATATCTTTTCTTGAAACGTCATTGAGAACAACAAGATCAAGGTGTTTTTTCAGTAGTTTTTCCTTGGCGTTTTCCTCACAGTTATTGGTTTCAGCTGCAAAACCGACAGTAAACGGTCTGTTGGATTCCCGTCTGCCGACAGTTGCAATAATGTCAGGATTCTTAACAAGTTTAAGTGTAATTGAATCTGTATCGTCTGTTTTTTTGATTTTTACAGGTGAACTGTTTTCAGCTCTGTAGTCAGCAACGGCTGCAGTACCGATGAATATATCAGTATTGGATACGTGAGATTCTACTGCCTGAAGCATCTGAACTGCACTCTTTACATCGATTCTGCGGACACCCTCTGGTGTATCAAGCTTTACAGGTCCTGATATCAGTGTAACTTCAGCTCCAAGATCAGCTGCAACTCTGGCAAGTGCAAAGCCCATCTTTCCTGAACTCTTATTTGAAATATAGCGGACCGGATCAATTAGCTCCTGTGTTGGTCCGGCAGTAATAAGAACCTTAAATCCAACACCATATGATTTAGGAAGAAGCTTTGTCTGAGT
This sequence comes from Succinivibrio sp., assembly GCA_051891035.1. Lineage (GTDB taxonomy): Bacteria > Pseudomonadota > Gammaproteobacteria > Enterobacterales > Succinivibrionaceae > Succinivibrio. Next base: position 3,929 of record JBJFET010000166.1, read on the forward strand.
AAGTTCTAGAGGTGAATCTGGAGATGGTAGTCTTGCCTGACTGTTCTCAAGCATCTGAGGCTTGGTTCCGATTCTGTTGGCAAATAGAGAGCAGATGTATTCAAACACCTCTTCAGGCTCCTTCATTCTGCCTTCTCCGGTTGTTCCGCATGCAAGCTCTCCGCTTGCAGGAGGGACAATGAACAGTCCACGTCTTAACAGTGTGCTGATATTCTCCTGAGTTGCAGGATTTCTGTACATATTTGTATTCATAGCAGGAGCAACGACTACAGGACAAGTTGCTGCTAATGTTACAGCAGTAATCATATTGTCAGCCATGCCGGCGGCTATTTTTGCGATTGTGTTGGCTGTAGCCGGCGCAATTATAACCATGTCTGCGCTACTTGCTAGACTTACGTGTGATATCTCTTTGCTTCTGTCAAAGATACCGACAGTAACAGTATGACCTGACAGAGCTTCAAATGTGGCTTTTCCTACTAGTTGAGTTGCAGCTTCGGTCATGCAGACGTAAACGTCAGCACCGGCTTTTATCAGAAGACGGCAAAGGGTACAGCTCTTGTAAGCGGCAATACCTCCTGTCACACCAAGAATAATCTTGCGATTCTTTAGTTGTGTATTCATTAATGACATCTCCTTTTTTGTTTTAAAACTTTGTTAACATTCAGATTATACAAGACATTATTAATAATAGTCTGCATTTTCGATATAAGATTGATTTTAGTCTTATTAATCATATATAATTCACAGTTACCACGATTTCATCTGATAGTTATTATCTATCGACAAAGATGAACAAAACGTATTTAACCAAATCTATCCTGAAAAAATTAATTTTCTAGGATATAGTCTTTTTTTGTGATAAAATACGTCCACTTTTTTGTTTAACCGAATTTTCAATCTTAGCGTGAGCTAACATTGAGGAATGTATTAACTTTTTTGGAGTGTGACTAACATGTCCAGAGTTTGCCAAGTTACGGGCAAGCGCCCTGC
>JBJFET010000167.1:0-4888 GCA_051891035.1 Succinivibrio sp.
CTTCAGAGAGAGAAATCTTTATAACGTGATGGCCAAATCAGATGCGGATGTTCTTGCCTTTGGACCAGGATCAGGCGGAAAGATCCAGGGTATCAACTATATGAATGCACGTGATTACAAGGAATGGTCAGAGCTTGTTGAGAATGGAAAAAAGAGCACCAGAATGATGTTTGTTCCCAAGAAGAACTGGCGTGTTCTGAAAGTTTTAGGAGAACAGATGGAGCTTGGTTTTATTGACTGGGGAGCTCTTGAGAAAAGATTTGACATCCCGCTTTATCAGAAGTGCACAGAAGTGATAAGTCAGTGGGAGAGCGCCGGTCTACTTAAAACGGCAGAGAATTTTACCAGATTTACTCTGGCGGGCCGTTTCTGGGCGGTAAATATGGTAAAGCTGCTTACAGGTTACCTTGATAAACAGGGAATATAAAAAAAACTGATAATAGGAAAATCATTATGAAACACAATAAAATCGCGCTAGCTTTAGCAGCAGTCCTTGCAGCAAATCTGTCATATGCATCTGATGTAACCACCAATGGAATTGAGGTTACAGCAACCAGAGTACAAAGAGATCTTCTGGAGGTGCCTGTAAGTGTAACTGTAGTGGATGAAAAAGAGATAAGTAAGAAGCCGGTATCAACTATTGGTGATCTTTTAAAGGATGCTGGCGTGAGTGTCAACAACGATGGTTCTCAGGGGCTAAAGCGTATTGGTATCCGAGGTGAAAACGCCTACAGAACACTGATCCTCATTGATGGTCAGAGAATTACCGAGCACAAGTCAATGTCTGGTACACCTCTGCTTATTGATCCATCCTCTGTTCAGAGAATTGAGGTTATCAAGGGACCGAATTCTGTTCTCTATGGTTCAGATGCCATTGGTGGTGTGGTTAACATTATTACCAAAAAGAATTCAAAAGATAAGTTTTCAGCAACAGTTTCAGCAGGATACGACGGAAGTGGCAACGCCTACAGAGAGTCAGGTTCAGTATCAGGCAAGGTTGATGGAGTCGGTTACAGATTCGGTGCTGCCAATACAGAGAGCGGCAATCTTCGTGAGCCTCACAGGACTGTTGAGAATACCGGCTTTAGACAGAAGGCTTTTGACGGTCTTTTATCCTATGACTTTACTGACAGGTTAACAGCCGGAATCAATGGTGAGTATTTTGATTCAGACATCAACTCATCAACAGACGACATGACAGACTATGACGAGTTTTATGTAAAAATTCCGGTATGGAAAAGAAGCAAGGTAAATGTCTTTGCTGATATGCATGACCTGACCGAGCAGCTAGTTCATCTTAGAGTGGATGCCTACACACAGCGTAATCAGAAAATCATGTCAAACCACTTTAAGACAACATCAGTTAAAGAGTCATTGACTCATCAGGTAACAGGTCCAATGACTGTTCACATTGAAACAAAGACTAAAAGTCAGGTTGGCATGGACATTGATGCCAAGAACAGCATTATTACCAACGGTTTTACCACTCAGAGTGAATGGCAGTTAGGACAGAGCAATTATCTTACTGCAGGAGCAGGTTTTGAAAATGACAGCTTCACATCTGTCTCTGACACAAATGGACATCTTGATCTGAATGTGAATGTAGATGGTTACAGATACAATTCCATGACATCAACGACAACTCCAGTGTCACAGAGGGTAACACAGTCTATAGATATGGCAAAGAGTCGCACTACACTCTCAGGCGGGCAGAGAACCATCTACGGATATCTGTCAGACGAACTTGAGATTACCGATGCTCTTAGCGCTAATCTTGGTGCCCGTTACACAAAGGTTGATACCAACTGCGATTCAAACTCAAAATATGATGCCCTAAAAAATGCGGTAACCTTAATGAATACTGGTGAGAGCACCAACAACCGCACCGTGTTCAATGCAGGACTTGTCTATGCTTTCACTGATTCAACCTCTGCAAGATTCAGCTTCGGTCAGGGGTTTAGAGCTCCAATTCTGCAGGAGAGATTCTTTACCACCTCAATGGGCGGTTCAACTGTTAAGGGTAATGAGAATTTAAAGGCAGAGACCTCTAATTCCTATGAGATTGGTATTCGTCATTCATCTAATGGTTTCTTTGCCGATGCGGCTGTCTTTTTAACCAAATCCAGAAACTACATTTCAACAAAAGACGTATATGAGGGGGATGACACCTACAAGCAGTACTTCAATGTAGCAAGTGCCAAGACTTTCGGTGCCGAGGTGACTGTAAGCTATGAGGTTATCGACAGCCTTACTCCGTATACAACTGTAACCTTCATGAGACGCAGATTTGATGAGGACAGCCCTCTGCTAAATGCTACCTATGATTCTGACACCCCATCACTGACAGCAAGAGCCGGTGTCAGATATGAGTATGACTTTTCACTGTTTACTCTGACAACAGATGCTTATGCAAGATCACAGACAAGCCGCAACTATACCTATGTTTCAGGAGAGAATGTTGCTCACTCTCATCAGGGAGGCTTTACCACTGCAAACTTTGAGGTCGGAGCATTGTTTGGAGAAAAGCGACAGTATCAGGTAAATGCAGGCTGGCTGAACATGCTCAACAAGCGCTACTACACAACAGACGCTATTGCAGAGCCTGGTTCACACGGTTTTGTAACAGTATCAGCTAAATTCTAAGGAGAAGGCGGGGCACTGCCCTGCCTGAAGTATGATTAAACGATATTTCAACTGTAGAGAACTGGTGGTGATAGGAGTGTTTGCAGCCTCTGTAAAAGTTGTCACCATGATTATCGCCCTTGCAGGAGGCGGTCTTAATCCCATCTCACTTATTCTCAAGAATCTGGTATATACAACGCTTCTGGTAGTGCTTTTATACAAGGTAAGAAAGACATTTGCTCTGACACTTTTCTCTGCTGTAGGTGCACTGGTAAGTTTTATGCTTTTGGGAGGAGGCATTACCACGGTTCCTGCATCAATATTAAGCGCACTTGTCTGTGAGATCCTGATCCTCTGTTCTGGTGGCATGAAAAGGTTTTATGCGCCGGTACTGTGTGTCTTTTTCTATGATTTTGTCTCAAAGAGCATGTCTCTTCTTGTAAGTTACATCATGATGCGTGAGACTCCTGGTGTGATTGTAATGGTGGTTGGAATTGTTCTTGTAGGTTATATAGGATCACTGTGCGGTCTGTTTACTGGTGTTTATTGCGCAAGGGAGCTGCGACATGCTGGCATCATCAACCGTTAGATACTCATATCTGCATTCATTTAATGTCAAGAGTAAGATGTTTTTGTCAGTAGCCTGTTCTGTAACAGCACTGACACTCTCATCATTCTATCCGCTGTGTCTTCTGTTTTTGCTGACACTAACCTATGCGTTTTTGATGAAACGCTACAGAATACTTGCTGTAAGCTATTTCTTTATGATACTGATGATGGCACTTTCATATATGTGCATTAGCGTTATTGCCGTATATATTCCACAGGTAAAAGAGAGCGCGCAGCTTTCCATGATGAGTGTTCCTTTTCTGCGAGGCGCCTGCGTCATGAATGCGGTGCTGCCTCTTACTCTTACCATAAGAGTGCAGCATCTTTTGACCACACTCTCTAACATGAGACTTCCTTTTGTCATTTATCTTCCAGGTGCAGTTATGATCCGTTTTGTTCCTGCATTTATCAAGGATATTAAGCAGATCTTTGAGGCCATGAAGATAAGAGGCTTTGAGTTTACCCTAAAGAATATTCTAAGGCATCCGGTGCTGTTGATAAGAATGAGTTTCTCACCACTTGTGTTCATGTCTCTTCGTTCATCAGAAGATCTTGGAATTGCCTGTGAACTTAAGGGGATTGGCAATAACAGGCAGGTGAATATGAAAAAGCAGTCTCTGCACACTAGAGATTATGCTCTGATGAGTATTGTTCTTGTGACCTGTCTTTGCTGTGCCCTTATGCAGTACGAACTTACAGGAGCATTTGTAAAAATGGGAGGACACCCATGATAGAACTTTCAGATGTGAGTTACACTTACGCATCAGAGAACACTCCGTGCCTAAAGAATGTGAATCTTCTGGCAGAAGATGGAAAGATCACCCTGTGCACAGGAGTATCAGGCTGTGGCAAATCAACCTTGATACGTCTTATGAATGGGCTTGCTCCACACTATTTTGGCGGAACAATTTCAGGCAGTGTGCTGATAGACGGGGTAAATGCTCAGAGTATGACACTCTCAGAGCATTCAATCAGAGTAGGATCATTATTTCAGGAGCCTGAGAGACAGTTTTTTGCTCTTAATGTAGAGGATGAGATTGCCTTTGCGCTTGAATGGCAGGGAATAGACAGAGAGAGTATTGTCTCAAGGGTAAACAGAGTCATTTCCATGTTCGGTCTTGAGGATGTGAGAAACAATCAGATTGACGCTCTGTCAGAGGGACAGAAACAGAAGGTAGGTCTTGCTTCGATTGTTGCTCTTGGTGTAAAAAACATCATCCTTGATGAACCTACAGCAAATCTTGACGTGGAGTCGACTCAGGAGCTTGCTTCAATCCTAAACTCATTAAAAGAGCAAGGATTTGCAATCTTTATAGTTGATCACCGCCTCTATTATCTTAAAGACTATGCAGATCATGTGATTGTGATGAAAGATGGCAGAATATGCCATGAGGGTGGTTTTGAGATCCTCTCATCTGATTGCGTAAAGGACATAGGGCTTAGAAAGCCATTCATTGAGGATAGAAGAGAAAAACTCAAAAGAGCAGACTGTTGTGAGCACAGTATTGTCAGAACTGAGGGATTGTCCTTTTACTATCAGGAAGGCAGAAACATCTTTGACAATCTTAATATTTCATTTCCTCAGGGTATTCACGTTCTGCTTGGAAAAAACGGAGTGGGCAAGACTACCTTATGCCGACTAATCTTTGGACTTGAG